>JAISQP010000031.1 GCA_031274115.1 Synergistaceae bacterium | reverse complement strand
AGGGCTCGGCGTCGCTCTTGGGCGTCGATATAGTCGTAGGCAGCCGCGTGAAGCATAAACTGCCGGACGCGCTCGAGACATGGTTCGAATCGCGCGGCAGCGGAGACCGCGAAGGAAAGGTCGTAGTGCTGCGCGACGAAACGCTTTCAGAAAACCATGACTGGGACTCGCTCTCCCTTGACACGCCCCGTATGCACACGAGGGCTTTCATCAAGGTTCAGGACGGTTGCTCCAGAAGCTGCAGCTACTGCATAGTGCCGAGGGCACGCGGCGCCGAGAGCTCCAGAGACCCCGGCGAGATAAGGGAAGAGATAGCGCGCACGGTTGAATCGGGCTGCCCGGAGGCGATATTGACCGGTATACGTCTTGGAGGCTACAGGTATGGAGACCTCAGCCTCGCGGACCTGATAGAGTCAGTCTCGTCCATACCGGGTCTCAAACGCCTGAGGCTGGGCTCGCTCGAGCCGTTTGCGGTGAACGAGGGCCTTTTGAACGTTCTGTCGGCATCCCCGGTCTTCTGTCCGCATCTTCACCTGCCGATTCAAAGCGGCGACGACGGCGTGCTCCTCGGAATGCGGAGAGGCTACGACGCGGCGGCGTTTCTGAGGACTGTAGACAGGGTCCGCCGTTACCTGGGAGATGACGTCCATATCTCGACCGACCTCATTGTCGGTTTCCCGCGGGAGACGGACGCCGCGTTCGAGCGGAGCATGAAGGTTCTGGATGAAGCCGGGTTCGGCAGGGTCCACGTCTTCCCGTTTTCACCCAGGGAGGGGACGGCGGCGGCCGGGATGGAAGGCCGCGTCGCTCCTTCCGTCGTCAGACAGAGGGTTAAAGCCGCTGTGAGTCTCTCGGAAAGCCTTCTCTCGCGATATGCCTCCAGATGGATAGGCAAAGAGGAGTCAGCGCTCATAGAGGAAACTCTCGGTAAAGTCGCCTCCGGTTGGACCAGGCGCTACGTCAGGGCTTGCGTTTCCTGCCGCGAAGAGAAATTGAAGGGCAAAGAGGTTTTATTCAATCCTAAAAGCGAATACAGGGGTATACTTTTAGGCAGTGGAGTTTCCCGGGGAGATATAGCGGATTTTGCGTACGATTAACGCCTTGAGGCGGTTAGCGGAGGTATTGCGGCGTTGAGGGGAGAAGTAGTAGTAGGGGTTGACCTGGGCACCAGGTACGCACAGCTCGCGGTCGATATGCCGGGGAGGGGCGTCCTGCTCATACCGAACAGATGGGGGCGCTCGAGGACCTCGTCGATGATAGCTGTCTCCAGCGATGGACTGGTCGCGGGGGAGGATGCGGCCAAAATTGCCCTCATAGACCCACAGGTCGCGTGGTGGGATATGAAGCGTCATCTCGGTACGGACTGGGTAGCCCGAATGGGCGGCAGAACGTACACCCCGGAGGAGCTCTTGGTCCCGTTGCTCTGTCTGTTGCGCGAGGACGCGGAGGCATACATGAGGACCTTTATCTCTTCGTGCGTTCTTGCCGTGCCGGCGCACTTCAGCTTCCCGGAGCGCGGGGCGCTGGCGCGCTCCGCGCAGCGCGCGGGTTTTGAAAAAATCAGGATAGTGAACGAGCCAACAGCCGCGGCGCTTTCGATTGGCTTGAACGGCAGGTTTTTGATAATAGATTTCGGAGCTGGAACCCTGGATCTTTCGGTGGTCGAGGGGGAGGGCGGAGTCTTTCAGGTAATAGAGAGCAAGGGCAGAAAGGACATAGGCGGCTATGACCTCGACAGGCTGCTCGCGGAATGGCTTTCCAGGAGGACGGGCATCCCCTTTGCGCGCGCCGATGATCCCAGGGGTTCACTGCTGATGAGGGAGGCCGAGGGAGTCAAGATCGCCTTGAGCAGCGCGAACAGCGCGACTTGGCGCGTTCCATCCGGACTTTCCGCCCGAGACAGGTCGATAGATATCTCCCGCGGCGATTTCGAGGCGATGATACGCCCGACCATCGAGGAGATTGTAAACATGGTCGCTCGGATGTGGAGGAAACATCTCCCCGAGAGACTGCTCATAGTCGGCGGCAGCGGCCGCATTCCTCTGCTGCGCTCAACGCTAGCGAGCCGGGTGAGGGAACCTGAGCGTCTGCGTTCGTGCCCGGAGGACGCCGTTGTCATTGGAAGCGCGCTTTACGCGAACCAGGGGGCGGAGCGGCTCCTGATCGACGTACTGAGCCGCAGCCTCGGCGTGATGAACGCCGATGGGGGCGTCGTACAGATACTGAGCAGGGGCGCTCCTCTCCCGGCAGAGGCCAAGAGGAGCTTTGCCGCGTGCGGCGACGGCAGCCTGGAGGTCACGATCGTTCAGGGAGAGGGGCGCGTGAGGAGCCTCAACAGGGTGTTACAGACATTATACATAGACAATGTAACAGACGGTGAGATCATAGAGGTTTATTTCAGGGTCGACGGAGGCGGACTGCTGCACGTAGAGGTGAAGAGGAGAAAGAAGACGAGCAGACAGACCATATCCCTGGAGTCCGACGAGTCTGGCGCCGCTGTGTGCGATATTTTGGCGGAACTGCGCGTGAGAGAGGAGCGGCTCGCGAGGATCTCGATGTCTCTCCCCGATAACTTTCAGCAGCGTCTCGGAGTGATGGTGTCGGAAGCGAGGTCGCTCAGAAACGAGGACAACTCCCTGCAGTGGCAGGCTCTGGAAGTAATCGACA
>JAISQP010000194.1 GCA_031274115.1 Synergistaceae bacterium | reverse complement strand
GAGAAGAGAAGGATTGAGTAGACAAGAGAGTAGCCGACCGCGATGAGAGCATAGACCGAACCCACAGAAAGACCGTTTATAACTTGCTGTATAAACGTACCCAATGACAACACCTCTGCCTTCGAAAAACCCGCGGGGCCGGGAAGAGAACCCCGCGGGGCCGGTTTTTATGATTCGTTTACTTGGGCTCGACCTTCTGGAAGAACTTTGCCTTCAGATCGTCCCCGACTCTCAGGATAATGCCGACCTTGTTGAGCGGGTTGTGGTTGGCTGGGTCGATCGTGAGGGTGGCGTGGTTCAGCTTCAGGCCTTTCGTCTCCTCGAGAGCCTTGGCGATGGCCGGTCCTTCGGCTTTGCCGGCGCGCGTTATCGCGTCCGCGAGCCAGTACGTGGCGTCGTACGCCATAGTCCCGTTCACGAACTCCTTGCAGTCGTCCTTGTAAACTTCCTTATAGCGCGCGAAGACGGGCGACATGCCTGGGTCTTCGAGATACGTGTGGTTGATCCAGTATGTGCCCTTCATAGCGTTGCCCGCTATCTCGTTCATGAACTCGCCGTAGCCGTCGCCGCCGATGACTTCGATGTCGTTCAGCCCGAGCTCTCTCGTCTGTTTGATGATCAGGGCCATGTCCTTGCCCATGCCGGGGAGGAAGAGGATGTTGGCGCCGCTGTTTTTGATCGTGGTGAGCTGTGCGCGGAAGTCGACGTCAGTGTCCCGGTAGCCCTCGTCGGCGACTATCTTGCCGCCGAGCTTCGTGTAGTTGGCGACGAAGAACTCGCGAAGTCCTTGGGCGTAATCCGAACCTACATTGTAAAGGACGGCGGCCTTGTCCCTTTTGAGAGCTGTCCATGCGAGGTCGGCGCCAAGCGCGCCCTGATACGGGTCTGTGAAACAGATGCGGAAAGAGTATGGGCGAACTTTGCCGCCGTTGTCGACGGTGACGAGTGGATTGGTGCCGACCGTCGAAATTTGCGGAATTTTGCCCCTGTCCACTATCGGCGCGGTCGCTATGTTGATGCCGCTCGAGTTGGCGCCTATGATTGCGACGACCTTATCGCTCTCGATCATCCGCCGGACCGCGTTGACCGCGTCTTCGTTGCGCGTCTTGGTGTCGTAGACGACCAGCTCAATCGGACGGCCAAGGACGCCGCCCTTGGCGTTGATGTCCCCGACCACCAGCTTGGCCATATTGACCTCTGTCTGCCCATAAGCCGCGAAGTCGCCGGTGAGCGCGGCGAGATACCCCACCTTGATCGGCGCCTCCGCCGCGAACGCAGCTTGGGAAAGAGAGAGCGCTAAAACCACGCTTATTGAGGTTATGATTTTTTTCAACTGCCAGACACCTCCATTTCAGATTAAAGGTAATATCTTTGCGAAGTCTCCCCATGGCATGCAACAGAAGATAACCGTCCCTGCCCTTCGACCACCTCCTAAAATTACCGTCCCCGTTCGGGAAGCCATTCCCTCGAGAGGGTGGACGCGTAAAGTATTAGCGTGGCGCGAAAATATAGAACGTTTGCATTCTATATTATCATCGGGCTAAATGTAAATCGTCATCTGCCGTATTTATTTTGCTGGTCCGGGGGCTATAATTGGTCTTAGGCGCGGTATTTGTGATATGTATTTAACAGTGCGAACGAAATAAGGGGGATTTTAATTATGAGCAGGACAGTTGATTTACTTCGGGAAGCGCAGGTCTTTCACATAGCCACGATCGACGGCTCGGTTCCGCGTGTGCGTCCTTTTGGTTTCGTCATGGACTTTGACGACAAGATTTACTTTACGACCGGAAATAAAAAAGATTTTTTCAAGCAGATCAAGAAAAACCCAGCGGTCGAGCTGTCGGCCATGCTCCCTGACGGCAGATGGATACGCGTTCAGGGCAGAGCGATCGTCGGCGGCAGTCTCGCCGCGAAAAAACGGGCCTTTGAGATCTTCGAAGGCTTCAAAGATCTGTATCAGTCGCCGGACAATCCCACATTCGAGGTATTTTACCTGGAAAGCCCCTCCGCTACCCTGTATTCCTTCACGGAGGCGCCTGAAAAAATTCTTTGAAAAGAATTTGCTGATGTTATAGACAAAAAGCTTATAAGAGTGTAGTATTCGTTATATACAAATAAATAGGGAACACCCTCAGGTAATTAAAGGGAATTCGGTGAAAAACCGGAGCGGCCCCGCCACTGTGATCGGGACGAAACCGCAAACGCCACTGCTGAAGAATAGAGCGGGAAGGCGCGGGAGTAGGATGAACGAAAGCCCGGAGACCGGACTTGAGGTAAGGATTCGACGACAGTGCGCGGGCATGAAACGTCCTTTTAAGTTAACTATTAAAAGGGGACCGCGCATTGCGCGGTCCCCTTTTAATGGCTTCTACGTCGCCCACCGACGATGTTTGGAGCACCTCCATAACTCTTCTCTTCGCGCCAGAGGCCGGGCCCAGGGAACCCGGCCTCGGGCGTCTTTTTTCAAATTGATATATAAACAGTTCCTCTCGCGACGATCCGCACGTATCCGGCGATGGACACGCCGGAAACCGCGCCGTCTTCGAACTCGGCGCTGACCTCTATAACGCCGCCGGGCTGGGAGATGTTCGCGGTGACGCTTTTCATCCCGGCGCGCGCCATGTACGCGCCGACAGCGGCTGATCCGCTGCCGCAGCCTCGTTCCCACACTGTCGTGCGGCTCGTCTTTACGTGGACGAGCGGCGCGATGGATTGCGTCTTCGGATCGTACATGATGACGCCGAACGCCTCGGCGTCGATGAGAGGCGCCCACTCCCTGACGGCGAGCGCGGCTAACTCCCTGGAGCTTTGGCCCGGCTGAGATAAGGCTTCGAAGACATTGAGCGGGACTATTACATGAGTGATGCCCGGAAGGCGCACAGCGGTGAGCGAGAGGTCGAGCCCGGCGAGCGGAAGCGTCATCTCCCCGATATTTTCAGGGATAGGCATTCGCACGGTTCCCGTATATT
>JAISQP010000180.1 GCA_031274115.1 Synergistaceae bacterium | reverse complement strand
TATCTGCTGAAGTTCGAGGTTTATCTTGTCCCTCGCCGACAGGACCTCGTCCAGCTCAGCGCGGCCTATCACGGAGCGGAGCGTGGTCTGCGAAAGCTGGCTTGTTGCCGTGATGTAGTCCTCGACCTCGACCATCGATCTCGACGGATCGAGCACTCTGAAGTAGATAACCGCGTTCACCTTGATCGGAACGTTATCCCTCGTTATGACCTCCTGAACTGGAACATCCAGAGTGACCACCCGCAGATCCACCCTAAGCGTGCGGTCTATCCACGGAATGACTATCACGATGCCCGGCCCTTTGTAGCCCCAGAGGCGACCGAGCCTGAAAATTACGAGCCGCTGATACTCGGGGACAATTTTCAACGTGGCGGAGAGAATTAAAAACACGATGAAAAGAACTCCCACAGTCCCGCCCAAACTGAATATGCCGTCAATAATAAAGCTCATTCCGACGATTCCTCCTGAAATTTTAAAATATTTTTTTAAACGATATTGCGTTTCACCGGTTTTACATACAGAAAGAGTGATTCTACTTTTACCACCTCGACTTCGTCGCCGACCGAAAGCTCGGAGGATGAATCGACCGGGAGAACCCTCCAGTATTCCCCATGTATGAACGCCATAAGGTTCTTCTCCGTGTTGCCGCTTATCTTGATTCTCTCCCCTATCAACACGTCGAAGCCGGAGGTCGGTTTTTTCCTCAACGCCTTGTAAACGAGTCTTATGAGCAACAGGAATACCGCCGCGATTACGACCGTCACTCCGACTATAAACCCCGCGGAGAGCTGCAGCAGCTCCCCCCCCGGCGCCCGGAAGAGCATCAGCCCGCCGAAGAGCATGCCGCAAATCACTATCGCCGCGAATATTCCCATCCCCCCAAACACGAGGTCGAGGATTACCACCAGTATCCCTCCCAGCAGGAGCGCCATGCCGGCTAAGTTCACAGGGAGGACGCGCAGACCGTACGACGCTATGAGGAGCAGGACGGCGCCTGCCACGCCCAGCACAAAACCGCCCGGCGCCCTGGCCTCCAGGATAATCAGAAACACGCCGGCGATGAGAGCGAGATAGGCTATGTCGGGTCTCGAGAACAGTTCCAGAGCGCGCAGGCGCAGGGACATGTCTATTCGCTCTATTTTCCTGTTCCCGACAGAGATAATACGCGTATTGTTCTTTATCTCGACCACCAGACCGTCGAGCTGTTCGAAAAGCTCATCCTCGTCGGCCGCCAGAAAGTCTATCACTCTCTTGTCGAGGGCCTCGCGCGCCGTCAGCGAGACGCTCTCGCTGACCATGGACTCCGCAACCTCGACGTTCCTGCCCCGCTCCTGCGCGAAGGAACGCATCTTTGCCGTGAGGTCGTTCACGACTTTTTTCTTCATGTCTCCCTCGTCGATGTCGCCGCCGCCCGTCACAGGGTGCGCGGCCCCAATGGTCGTTCCCGGCGCCATGGCGACGACGTGCGCGGCCTGCGCTATGAAAGCCCCGGCGGAGGCCGCTCTGGCGCCGGACGGCGCGACCCACACGACCACCGGGTAATCGGTCTCCGCGATCAAACTTATTATGGACGACATCGACTCTACCAGCCCGCCCGGAGTGTTCATTTTAAAAATTAAAATCGAGTTCTCGCCCTTTCCTATCCTGTTGAAGACATTTTTGACGTGCTCCTCGAGCGGAACTCCAACGACGCCGTCTATATCGGCCATATACACTGTCGTCTCTTCACTCTCCGCTATATCGGGCGAAACCGCGTCAGGCGAAACTATATCCGACGACGCCGGCTCGGCAGGCGACGCGAAAATCGGCGCGCCTGAAAAAAACGGCAGGAGTACGGCGGCCGCAATCACGGATAACATCACGAGACGAATTAAAGGGCGAATACGGCGCTGTCCCGAACACCGCCATACGGAGGCGCCGCGGACGCCGCGCGCCGTCTTCGCGTCCTGATCGGATAACAAGCCTTTTGACAGAAACAAATTCATTTTAAAAACCTCTCTAACATCGCAGAAATATTTCCGACCCGCGCTATCTCCAGCCCTTCGAATCTTTCCGTCTTCGCCGCCGGGTCGCGCGCGCTCACCACAGCTATCTTAAAACCAAGCCTGGCAGCCTCCTTGAGGCGAAGATGCGATCTCGAGGTGGGACGCACCTCTCCGGCCAAACCCACCTCCCCTATAAAACAAGCGTCGCACGGCGCCGGAAGGTCCTTGAGAGAAGAAGCGAGCGCCGCGCATATCGAAAGATCCGCCGCCGGGTCCTGAAGCGAGAGTCCACCGGCGACGTTTACGTAGACATCGCAGTTCCTTGAAAATATACCACATCTTCGCTCCAAAACGGCAAGTAAAAGTTGTAATCTGTTAAGCTCTATTCCTCTCGCCGTCCTCCTGGGATACGGGAAGGGCGTCGGACATGACAGAGCCTGTATCTCCGCCACGAGAGGGCGCGAACCCTCCAGCGAGACGCCGGCGGCGACACCGGGCGCCGGCGCGGATTGCGCCGCGTCCCAGTACATCCTGCTCGGGTCGGCGACGGGCGAAAGACCTCGGTCCGACATCTCGAAAATTCCGAGCTCGTCCGTCGCGCCGTATCTGTTCTTCTCGGCGCGAAGCAGTCTGTGGGAGGACGTCCTCTCTCCCGAGAAGAGCAGGACGACGTCCACCATGTGCTCCAGAACCTTCGGGCCGGCGATCTGGCCCTGTTTCGTTATATGACCCACCATGACCATGGGTATCGAAAGGGTCTTCGCCACCTCGGCGGAGCACGACGCGACATTTCTGACCTGCCCCGGGGATCCGGCCCAGCCGTTTTCATTCTCCAGCCGGAACGACTGAACAGAGTCGACTACGAGGAACTCATATCCCTTCGCCGCGTCGAGCATCGGCAAAAGATCCGCGCCGCAGAGAAGATCGACGTTCCGCTCCGAGATTCCAAGGCGTCTTGCACGGAGCGCGAGCTGCCCGGCCGACTCCTCGCCGGATATGTACAGTACCCGCAGCCCGGCCTTCGCCATACAGGCGCAGGCCTGCAAAAGCAACGTGGATTTTCCGACCCCAGGCTCGCCTCCCAGGAGGACAACGCCGCCCTTTATCCAGCCGCCCCCGAGAACCCTGTCGAGCTCCCCTATTCCCGAGGATATCCGCTCCTCAGGAAGCACGTCGATGCTGGCGACTGGCGCCGCTCGCGAGGACAACGCCCTCCCACCGCCGGACGAGGCGAGAGGCGCTTCCTCGGACATAGCGCCCCACGCGCCGCAGCCGGGGCATCGGCCCACGAGGGACAGACTCACGTATCCGCACTCGGAGCAGCGATATCCGGAGATATTTTTTTTAGCCATGACGCGAAGACAGCCCCCTCAGCCCCAGGGCCAGGAGACCCGCCTGCCTCCCTCGCCCGCCAATGACAGCTTTATCTCTTCGAACGTCGGCTCCTCCAGGTACATCTTCGTGCAGTGGGATCGGGCGAGCGAGTCGAGCGAATGGGAGTCAGACGACCTGATAAACGTGCGGGACGGATAGCGCGAGCGCCACTCCGCCGCTTCCTCGGCGCCGGTCCGCCACGAGAGCTCGAAAGCGTCCGCCGGGTAATCCTCAGGAAACGGGCCGAGAACGGCCGTGTAGGAGAAAGAAGGCCTGTCCACGTGCGCCAGTATGGCAAGGCCCCCGCTGCTTCGAATTTTGCCGACCACCTCGTCCACGTCGTATCCCACGCCCTGAACGAGAAGAACTTCCTCCGTGCGAACGATCCCGTCCTCGCTGTCAATCACGACCTGATCTCCGAAGATATCGGGGTTGTTCTTCGTCGGAGGCATCTTTTGCCATAGCCATTCCTGGAATTTCACAGTCGCCGGATAATCGGGGAATATTCCGAGAACGTGAATGTCCTCGGCGGTCCAGACCTCTATGCCCGGCAGCACCGCTGGGTTGCCGGCCGCGCGGCCCGCGACGGCCGGGTAGTTGTCGGCTGTGTTGTGATCCGATATCCCGATTATATCGAGTCCGGCTTCTCTGGCCGCGGCGACTATATCCAGCGCGCCCATCTCCAGTTCGCCGCACGGCGAAAGGGCGGTATGAATATGGAGGTCGACCCAGTACGGCTTTAACACTAACCGGTCAGCCCCAGCTTTCCCAGTTTGACGCAGACGCCGAATATCGAGTCCGGCGCGGTAACGAGCGTCACGTTCTCCGCGGCGCACCGTTCGGCGAGGTCCAGAGCCGGTTCCCGTCCGGAGGCGATTATTATAATCGGTATATCCTTCAGAACCGCGACGGCGGCGACGTTCAGGTGCGTTTGAATCGTCACCCAGGCCGCCCCGTCCGAATCACTCCCCATGACGAAGCTCAAAAGGTCGCCCACGGCCGCTCTTTCGACCTCCCTCGCCGGATCTCCCTCTACATGCGTCCTGGCGTTAATAGCGGCGATTATCTCTTTTATCGGAACAGTCGGCAAAGACTCACCCCCTCTGAGCGTTGACCTTTATATTTTTCGTAGGCTGAATTCTCTTCAGCGTGTTCGGCGGAAGGTCCGCGAGTGAGATTATCTGGCCCGCGAGAGACGCTATGTCCTCCCTGAGCTTGAAGATGCAGTCCGTGATCCCCCCCTGCTCCCTCGCCACGTCTTCCGCCATCGCCTTGCACGACGGCCTTCCGCAGGCGCCGCAGTCTATGTGAGGAAGCTCAGCGAATATGGCCTTCATCTGCTTGAGCCTGCTCATCGCCTCTCCAAGGTCATTAGAGAGGGGCAGTCTCTGCCTTGACGGGATCGGCTCCGCCCGCTTCCAGAGCTTTTCCTTTTCGTATATGAGGGCAATCTCCTCTTCCCTCTCCGGCGTAACGTTAACGTTCGTCGTTATGTTCCGGTATTTTAAGTGCGCGAGAAAACGGGACTCCGGGACCGCCACGCCGCCGAAGCACCCAAGGTCGCAGGTTCTGCACTCCACGAAATCGACCCCTCGCAGGCGGCCGAGTTCGAGCTGCTCCAACAGGTCCATCGTGTTTCTGAGCCCTGAGACGGCTATTACCGTGAGGTCTCTCTTCGCCATCTTGGCGATGTGCCTGGATTCACCGCCCCTCATGGCCCACGTGGCAAAAAATCTGCTGTCGGAACTGTCCTTCGAACTGTCGGACGACACCTTCACGCCCGAGGCCATCAGCGTGTGAACGACTTTTTTCACCGAGACGGTGTGCTGTATGGAGGACGGCTGACGCGCGACGGGGTCGCGCACCATCGTTATCTTCGCGGGACAGGGGGAGAAGAGCGTGAGCGGCGCGAAAGACTTCGTCCTCTGCCGCCACATCTCCGCCGCGATGTCGATAGGGTTGTCCACCGGGATGAGCCTGGTCAAAAGCTCCGGGTACTCCAGCTGAATCAGCCGGACCACCGAGGGGCAGTACACGGATATCAGCGGGAGCTGATCCTGCGACATGCCGTCGATCAAACGCGCGGTTGCAAACGCGCTCAAGTCGAAAGCGTCCTCTAAATCGTCGACGATCAGGTTGATTCCATTTTCAGCGAGCGCCGTTTTTGCGTTATAGGGATGCCAGAACGATCCGAACTGCGAGAAAAACGTCGGGTCCGGAACAGCGTCAACCGAACCGTGCGCGCGAATGAGATCCCAATCGTCGTCGTCGAGCCCGAGCGCTTTGCGTTCACAGGCCCTCAGACACTCGCCGCAGTCGATGCAGATGTCTTTTATTATCGTTATCGAGCCCGCGATGACGCGTATAGCTTCCGTCGGGCAGGACTTTATGCAATTTACACATCCGTGACAGGCTGAATAAGAAATTTTGATACTATGCGCCATGACGAATCCAACTCCTTCAGGGCAGATTTATCACAGTCCTTAAAGTTGTTCCAAGGCCGACAGCGGTGTCGATTTCGAAAATATCGGCGTTCCTTTTTATGTTCGGCAGCCCCATTCCGGCGCCGAAACCCATCTCCCGCGCGCGATCGCCCGCCGTCGTGAATCCCTCCTGAACTGCCCTCTCCACGTCCGGAATTCCAGGACCGGAGTCAATAGTCATCAGCTCCACGGACTTCTCGTCTATATTGGCGACGATCTTGCCGCCCCCGCCGTGGATCACGAGGTTCATCTCGGCCTCGTACGTTATAATAGCGGCCCTTCTGGAAATCGCGGTGGGGACGCCAAGCATCTTGAGCGTCTCTTTCACGCTGTTCGACGCGGCGCCGGCCGTCTGATAATCGTCAGCCGCTACCTCATATTCCAGGTGAATGGGCTCCGGCACAGTTCCAGCCTCCTTCCGGGCTGGAGGACGTGGGCTTTATTCCAGCGGCGTAGAGTATTCCGCAGGTGTGAAACATATTACGCCCCGATAGAATGAGCGGAATGTCCGCGTCCCGCGCCAGGCTTATGGTTTCTTCGAGCGGAGACTTGCCGCGCACGAAGAGGACCGCCGGTATGTCGAGCATCTGAGCGGTCCTGACTATCTGTATGTTAGTAAGTCCGGTTATCAGGAAAGCGCCGGGGGCGCAAAACGCAAGCACGTCGCTCATAAGGTCGCTGGCAAACGCCGAGTCGATCTCGAGAGAGCACAGCATCTCCTCTCCGCAGAGCGGCGTCGCCCCGACTAGTTCAGCAATTTGGGCAAGGGTCATTTAATTCGCCTCCAGATAAATATAAACAGAATATACCGTCATCAACTTCATTCCGTCACTTCCGCGGAATAAACGTCCACGCTTGCCACAGGCGCGAATTTCCTGCCCTCGATTCGCAGGACGCCGTATTTGCGCGCCGTCGGCCGGTTCGTTCTAGGGTCGATAGAGAGCCTCTCGCCCATTAAAGGGATGTCCTTCGCGTTGGCAAACGAGCGCGCCAGAGACGGCAGATCGGCCGAAACAGCGTCTTTGAAGCCTTCTATGACCCACCTTCCAAGCGCGTAAGCTTTTCCAGCAATCACCGGGTCGGACAGATCCCTGCTGAAAACGTCGCGTCCTTTTGTTATGATGACTCTTTTTTCTTCCTCGTTGATATCCAGCGGCGCGTCCTTGTCCACGAGAGATCGGAAGA
>JAISQP010000230.1 GCA_031274115.1 Synergistaceae bacterium | reverse complement strand
GTCCACTCGGTTTTTTGTGGAAAATATTTCCAGACAAACTTATTGCATCACACCCAATTGTCAGACTTATCGCAACTATCGCCCACTATGGGGGGTGCATTTACTTTGGGAATCGAGATTTTGTCCTTGCCGTCCGGAGGGATGAATTTTGGTCCTTGCTTTTCGCGGGAATTTATTTTATTATTTTACCCAGGACAAATATCGCTCTCCGAGCCACGCAGCCTAAGGGTGACGACCTACGGTTCTTGGCCGATAGGGTGCGGCGGGAAACTGCCGCGCCTCCCGTTTGGAAAGGGGAGGCTGCATTAAAAGAAATTTTTGCCGCCCTCCAGAAGGGGGGCGGTCTTTGTTTAGCTTCCGAGGGGAAACCAGCTCCGTCTCCACCCTCCCAAGTGGAGAGGGCGGCGCCCTTCAGGAGCGCGAAATTTCACATCTTTTCTCTCTTCACCGAACCGGGGAGGCGAATTTTCGCCTCCCCGCCCATAATCAGCGAACAGACGCGGTTCGGTCGCCGCGTATTGTTGTATGCGCTATTAGTGATGCAATATCAAGAGACGAATAGGGGGAGTTGAAAGTGAAGTTTAAGCTGTTTGGCAAGCCGGTCAATAAGCATCTTTTTTCAGCCATGGCGGTTCTGGTTCTGGCCGTTCTTTTTACGGGCGGCGCCTTTGCCGCCGCTAAAACGCCGACGCTCCGCATGGCTACCACGACGAGCACGGATAACACCGGGCTGTTGGATTACCTCGCTCCGATATTCCTGGCGGACGAGGGCGTCGAACTTCAGTGGGTCGCCGTGGGAACGGGGCGCGCGCTCGAACTCGGCCGCAACGGGGACGTCGACGTCGTTCTGACTCACGACCCGGAGGCCGAGAAATCCTTTATCGACGAACAATTTGGAGTTGAGCCGAGGCAGGTCATGTATAACGACTTTGTCGTATTGGGCCCCGCGCCGGACCCGGCCGGAGTGAAGGGCAAGCCTGTGAACGACGCGTTTGGACTCATAGCCTCGAAGGCGTCTCCCTTTGCCAGCCGCGCCGACAAGTCCGGCACTCACATGGCGGAGCTTCGGATCTGGAAAGCGGCCGGCGTGCCTGATCCCGACAAGGAGAGCTGGTACATACAGACTGGCCAGGGGATGCTGGACACCATCAATATCGCGGGAGAGCGCGGCGGTTACGTCCTGACGGATCGCGGGACTTTCATCACCTACGAGGCGAACCACAAGGGCAATCCGCCGGTTGTGGTCCTGGTTGAGGGCGATGATTCGCTGAAGAATCAGTACAGCGTTATCCCGGTGAACCCGAAGAAGCACGACAATATCAATTTCGAGCTGGCGAAGAAATTCTCGGATTGGCTCGTTTCGGCGAAAGTCCAGAAGGATATCGCAGACTTCAAGCTCGAGGGTAAACAGCTCTTCTTCCCGAACGCGAAGTAGCGATATACCTATAGTATTGAAGAGAGCGGCGGCAGGATAATTGAACTACATATCGGAGGGCTTCGTCCAAGCGATAGGCCTGATATTTTCGATGAACGAGGAGACGTGGACCGCGGTGACGGTGACCCTGCGTCTGACGGTCCTTTCGATGCTCGTCACCATGACGGCCGGTCTTCCTCTCGGCTTTCTGCTGGGGTATTTCGAATTCCCCGGCAAGCGGGCCGTCCGCACGGTTGTGGATACGCTGCTGGCGCTCCCCACCGTCGTTGTCGGTCTTTTGGTCTATGCTTTCATATCGAACCGGGGCCCTCTCGGAGGTTTCCGTCTGCTCTTCACTGTTCGCGGGATGGCCATTGGACAGACGATACTCGCGCTTCCGATAGTCGTCGCTCTCACGGCGAGCGCCATAGAGGGGCTGGACGACCGCCTCAGAATGACGCTCGCGACGCTCGGCGCGAGCGGATGGAAACTTGCGTTTGCGTGTCTCGTGGAGAGCCGGTTCGCTCTGCTAGTGGCCGCTATGACGGCTTATGGCCGCATAGTAGCGGAGGTGGGCGTCTCCATGATGCTTGGCGGCAACATCAAGTGGCGTACGAGAACGATAACGACCGCTATAACCCTGGAGACAGGAAAGGGAGACTTCGCCCTCGGCATAGCGCTGGGCCTCCTGCTTTTGACCGTTTCCTTCGCGCTCAACGCGAGCCTGTCGTTTTTGAGGCGGAGGACAGACGCATGAATCATCGACAGGGAAGCGCCGGGGCGGGTTTACCCGCTTCGGCGCCGCGGTCGCCGCGTTGCGATGAATCAGCTTTTTCTTAACTTCCGCGCAGCGGACATTCGATGAGGACCGGAAAAATAATTTTTTCACTGAGGAACCTGTCTCATAGCTATGGAAATCACAAGACCCTCGATATCGCCTCGCTGGATATTCCCGAGGGGGGCGTAGTTGGTCTCGTCGGACCGAATGGCAGCGGAAAGTCAACGCTGCTGAAGGTGCTCGCTTTTCTGCAGCCGAGGTCATCGGGAGATTTTCTCTTTCTCGGAGAGCCCGTGAACGGGAGGGAACGGGAGCTTCGGCGCGGCGTCACCCTGCTGCTTCAGGAGCCTTATCTGCTGCGCCGCAGCGTTTACGAGAATATCGCGTATGGCTTGAGGCTCAGGGGAGTTTCCAAATCGGAGACAAGCGAGAGAGTATCGGATTCTCTCGAGCGCGTCGGCATGTCGGCAACCGATTTCGCGCGGCGTCCCTGGTTTCGCCTATCCGGGGGGGAGGCGCAGAGAGTGTCGCTCGCCGCGCGTCTTGCCCTGCGCCCGAAGGCGCTTCTTCTGGACGAGCCGACTGCCAACGTGGACGAGCGCAGTGCAGCCCTCATTAAAGAGGCGATCTGGCGCGAGTGGCGTGACCGCGGGACCGCGATAGTGGTGGCGACTCACGACCTCGTCTGGCTCTACGAGACCGCGACCCGGATCGTTGGCATGTATGCGGGACGGGTGATAGGAGACGGCGCCGCAAATCTGCTGCAGGGATCTTGGGATTCGGCTGAGTCGTCAAGGGGCGGCGGCTTTGTGACTCTGGCGCTGAGAGGTCAGAAAATTTTCGCGGACGCTCCTCGAACGGCCCCGGAGAAAAAACCGGACTGCGCCATCCTTGACCCCTCCGTGATAACCGTGCACTCGCAAGAGCAGATCCCGTCCCTGTGTCAAAACGTCCTTCGCGGCTTCCTTACGCAGATGTCTCTGGAGCGCTCGACCGGAGAGATACTTGGCATCGTCGATTGCGGGGGTTTGTTCATGCGGGCAAGGTTCTCGCTTGCGCGAGCCAGAGAGGCAAACCTTCACCCTGGTATCGAGGTCTGGCTATCGTTTCCCGCCTCATCCGTAAAATTTATCTGACGCAAAACAGGAAGGGCATTTCCCGTATATTACAAGCTGTTTTCCCCTCACCTCGCACCCCTCGGGCATGTCGATGCGCGGCAGCCGCTGGTCTATGAGGCAGAACATCTTGCCGCAGGCCAGACAGAGGAAGTGAGGGTGATTGCCGGGGCAGTCGCTTTTTCCGGGATGGTGAGCGCAAAACCT
>JAISQP010000207.1 GCA_031274115.1 Synergistaceae bacterium | reverse complement strand
AAACGCCGTCCTCCTGCACGCCATCGCCTCCATGGCGCACCCCCCGATGAGCGCGTGCGGAAACGACAGGACGAGCGCGCCGGATAAAAAAATCGCGCACGCGACACCCAGCCTCGTTCCGCCTGATTTAAAAACCAGAAGCGTAAGCCCGAGGACCGCGATCATAACGCCGGCGCCGAGCTCGGCCCGCGCCGTCCAATGACAGTTCATGAAACGGCTGCCAGGCGCCGGCTCGCAAACCTTGAAAAGATATCGTGGCCCCATGGATATTAAAAGACCGAGTATTAACGCGCTGACACCGCTGATGACTCTGTTTTTCAAAAAAGCTCCCCCTTCACGGCGTTGAAAGTATGCAACACCTAACTTAACGGCCGATTGGATATTAATACCGCCGTGTCCCATTGTCAATAACCGTGTAATTCCAAACGCCTCTTGCGCCTTGAGGCGCTGCGTCCCCGCAGCGCATTCCGTATTATTCGCGTCAACCAATAAAACAGAGACGCAGTTCCTTCCCGCAAGGATAAATTGCAGGGAAGCGAACTGCGCCAATCATTTGTACATTTATGAATTATGGGATAATGCGTCTTCTACTGATATTTGTCGTATATATCGGCGACGAACTGTTTTACCTCGCCCTCGTCCTTAGGCGGTCTTACGCAGAGATTGGTGACATGAGACTGTTTTGCGAATATATCGGCCGACATTTTGGCAACGAATTCATCCCTCGGCAGCTTGAGATCCTTTACGGATTTGATTCCCGATTTTTTCATGAGATCCCTGATGCTGTCGGCAACTTTCTTACCAATTTCCTCCGGCTTCGCGCTGTCCTTAAACTCGATGCCCATGGCCTGCCCTATCTTCTTTGTCATCTCCGGCGCGGCTGACGCTGTGAACTCTACGCATACGGGCAGCGCCAAGGCGCAGCCCGTGCCGTGCTCGACGTGGTACAGCGCGCCCAAGGAGTGGGCAAAACCGTGTCCAATATGTACGACCCCGTCATTCAGAACCATGCCGGCGAAGTTGCTGGCTACAGACAGCTCGGATCTTCCTTCGAGATTCGAGCCATCCTTCATCACTACCGGCAGCCATTTTGTAATTTTACTGATCGCGGCCAGGCCCAATACCTCCGACTTGGGATCCGTGAGGATCGTGGTCATTCCCTCCACAGAGTGCGCGAAAGCGTCGAACGCCGTCGACGCGGTGATGTGAGGGGGCAGCGACAAGGTCACTTCAGGATCGAGTATAGCGAGAGTCGCGGTTGTATATATGCCGTCTTTGAAGTCCTTCTCTGTGTCGCTGATGACTGTGAACTTCGATACCTCGCTTCCGGTGCCGGCCGTGGTAGGTATTACGACTAAAGGCGCGCCGGGCTTCTTATTGACGGCGCCTCCGTTCCGGGCCGACAAATAATCTCGAATCGAACCGGGGTTTCTAAGTAAGACACTCGTCGCTTTCGCCGTATCCAGACTGCTTCCGCCGCCTATCGCAAATATACCCTCCACTTTTTCGTCGCGCGCCAATTTTGCGCATTCGTCAACGACAGAATCCGGCGGATCCGGCTGTACTTTATCAAAGACCACTACCCCGACGCCGGCCGCTTTAACTATACCCACGATTTTATCCACCAGGCCGGTGGACTTGATTCCAGGGTCGCATATACAGAGCGCCTTGTTTACGCCCAACGCCTTCAGCCTGTTTCCGGTCTCTTGAATAGCGCCCGCGCCAAAGAGCACCGGGCAAGTCTGCGTCATTTCCTTTAACATTCTTCTCTCTCCCCCTTGATTTCTAAAATAACCGCAACCGACTTTCGTCCGCCTCTTTAGTTTGCCCAACAGAGCCGCGCATAACGACCTAGACAATAGGATACTTCAAGCCAGCCACCCCCATCGCTGATATCAGCTTCTTTTCCGTTGAGCTCAGCTTCGTTGCGTCTACAGCATATAACACAACAATGCTGGTTTGGACATGAAAGCTCAAGCCCAAAAACACCGTTTGTGTCTGGAATTGTTAATAGCAATCTTGATATATTTTTTGACAATTTATACTATGTATCATAGTCTATGTTAAAAGATTCCTGATGTCAAGCCTGAATGCGATTCCCGCGCATACATGCCTTCCGTCATCTCCGCGTTGATTTTTTGGGTTGTCTCCTACATAATAAACGTATCTTTGCGATGTTTTTTCCCCGCATAGGTTGATTTTTTCGGTGTTCTTTTGTTACTATTGGGGATATTCGTTTAAAATTTGCTAACCTCTGGGAGGAAGTGTAATGATTTATGATTTTGATACGCCAGTAGATAGAAGGGGCACAGGGTGCGAGAAATGGGACGAGCTGGCGGAGGTCTTCGGGAAGGGCGATCTGCTGCCCTTCTGGGTGGCTGACATGGATTTCAGGTCGGCGCCGGAGATTATAGAGGAGCTTCGCAGACTGGTAGATTTTGGCGTCTTTGGGTATCCGACCGTCACTGACGGGGCGAGGGAGTCCGTTGCGGGCTGGCTCGAAAAAAGACACGGCTGGACGACGGACCCGTCGCGCGTCGGATTCACCCCTGGAATTATCACCGCTCTTTCCGCGGCCGTTCAGGCTTTCTCCGAACCGGGCGACGGAGTCGTCATACAGACGCCGGTCTACCCTCAGTTCTTCAGTTTGATCAGGCGCAACGACAGGGTCGTCCTCCCCAACCCTCTGATAGAGACCGAGGCCGGTTACGAGATGGACTTCGACAACCTGCGCGAAGTTCTTCAGGACAAAAGAGCCAAGATACTTCTCCTGTGTAGCCCGCACAACCCTGTAGCCAGGGTCTGGAAGGCCGAGGAACTCTCGCGCCTCTCGGAGATATGCCTGGAACGGGGAGTGACCGTTCTTTCGGATGAAATACACCAGGATCTGATCTTCAGCGACGCGAAACATCTTCCGATCGGCCTCGCGTCGCCTCAGCTCGATCCGCTCCTGATTACCTTCGTCGCGCCCAGCAAGACGTTCAACATAGCCGGACTCTCGGCGTCGGCCTGGATAGCGAACGACCAAAAAATCGCCGGCAGGATGAAAAAAACGCTCTCGGCCATGCACGTCTCGAGCGCCAACATGCTCGGGCTGGCCGCTCTCGAGGCGGCGTACAGGAACGGAGAACCCTGGCTGAACCAACTCATGCAATACCTCGAAGGGAGCCGCGGACTGGTCGAGTCGTTCATAAAGAACCGTATGCCGAGGGTGAGGATGAAGCACCCGGAGGGCACGTTTATCTTCTGGCTCGACTTCAGGGCTTACGGACTCGGAAACCGCGAGCTCCAGAGGATTCTGATAAATGACGCCGGGGTGGCGTTGAGCCCAGGCGCCAACTTCGGCGGCGAGGGCGAAGGTTTTGCGCGATTGAACGTAGGCTGTCCGAAAGCGCAGCTCGAAGAGGGTCTTTCGAGGATAGAACGCGCCTTCGCAAATCTTTGACGGAATTTTATAAAGAATAGGCAGCCGAGATGATGAAAGAAAAGAAGACTCTGAAGAAATTCTGCCGATTCACAGCCGACGGGAAAACATATAACGGCGTGATGGTCAGGGACAGCATGATCGGCATCGTGGAGGGCGATCTCTTTGGCTCGCTCTCCGAAATGAGGATGAGCTACCCGGCTGATCGCGTCAAATTCCAGCCCCCGATCATCCCGACGAAGATCTGGTGCGTCGGCAGGAATTACCTCGGGCACGTCAGAGAGCTGGATCACGACATTCCGAAGGAGCCCCTCATATTCATGAAGCCGCTCTCCACTCTTATCGGCAGCGGAGACCCGGTCAGGATACCAGAGTGGGCCGGGCGAATCGACTACGAGGGCGAACTTGCCGTGGTGATGGGCCGCAAGTGCCGAAAGGCGACCGAGTTCGACGCGCTCTCGTACGTAAGAGGATATACCTGTTACAATGACGTAACAGCGCGGGATCTACAGATCGATAACCACTGGACGAGAGCGAAAGGGTTCGACAGCTTCGGTCCTTTCGGGCCTTCCATCCTGTTGACGGAGAAGATGCCCGACGACGCCAGAATAATTACGAGGCTCAACGGCAACGTGATGCAGCAGGATGTTTTATCTAATATGATCTTCTCCGTCTCGAAGATCATAGCTTATATAAGCTCGTTCGCCACGCTCGAACCCGGGGACATCATCGCGACCGGAACTCCGGAGGGCGTGGGTCGGGTTCAGCCGGGAGACAGGGTGGAGGTCGAGATCGACGGGATTGGGGT
>JAISQP010000153.1 GCA_031274115.1 Synergistaceae bacterium | reverse complement strand
AGAGGAAAAGGCTCGATTTCGGCGATCTCACACACTTCGCTCCATGCCTTTCTCACGTCCGCCTCGGAAATTTCAGCCGCTGCCGCGCCGCATAGCGAAAGCGAGAGCGCGAAAGCGAGAGCTGTTTTCCAAGCCGCCTGAAAAACGTTTTCACTTTTCATGAACTCACCTCTCAGGTTGTTTCTCGAATTGCCGTTTACGGATACAGAGACCATCAGGACTTTATCATCTTCCCCAGCGCTTCCGACAGATAAACCCATCTCAGCCTGACCTTACGCGATTTTATTGGAAAAATCGATAAGAATCAACGCGTATTTCACCAAATTTATATGAGGCGGCAACGGTCTTGAACCTGTCGTCCTGGAATTATTTGATCATTCCCGCTAGGTACTTTCCGTAGTCGGAGCCGCTGTGGAGCTTCGACGCTTTTTCCAGGGCGCCGGCGTCTATCCAGCCGTTTCGGAACGCTATCTCCTCCGGGCATGATATCATCAGGCCCTGGCGTTTCTGGATCGCCTCGATGAACGCCGAAGCCTCTCTCAAGCTCTCGTTCGTGCCGGTGTCGAGCCACGCGAAGCCGCGCCGCATGATCCGGACATTCAGGAGGCGGTCTCTCAGATACGATCGGTTCAGGTCCGTTATCTCGAGTTCGCCCCTGTCCGAGGGGACGAGCGCCTTTGCGCGGTCAGCCGCTGTTCCGTCGTAAAAATAAAGGCCCACGACGGCGTAGTTCGACCTCGGGCTGCGGGGTTTCTCCTCGATATCCAGGACCTCTCCGCTTTCGTCGAACGACACGACCCCGTACCTCTCGGGGTCCCTGACCTCGTAGGCGAAGACGGTCGCGCCCTCTTCGAGCGCGAGGGAGGATGTCAGGAGTTTTTGAAACTCCGCGCCGTAAAATATATTGTCCCCCAGGATCAAGGCGCATCCCTGTCCGCCAAGGAAGCTCTCCCCAATGATAAAGGCCTGCGCCAGCCCGCCCGGATCGGGCTGAACGGCGTAGCGTATCGAAACCCCCCAGTCAGAGCCGTCCTTCAGCAGGCGTTCGTACAGGCTTATGTCCCTCGGGGTCGATATCAGCAGGATGTCTCTTATTCCGGCCAGCATGAGCGTCGAGAGCGGGTAATATATCATCGGCTTGTCATAGACCGGCAGCAGTTGTTTGCTGACGGCAAGCGTTATCGGGTATAGCCTCGTTCCGAGGCCCCCCGCCAGCATAATGCCCTTTTTTATCATCTCCGCGCCTCCTACGGGTATACGAAACAGTCCTCCAGCGTCGGATGGACCCTGTCCTTCTCCGCTATCACAAGTTCGGTCTCATCATCTATCGGCCACTCTATCCCAACGGACGGGTCGTTCCACAACAAGCCGCCCTCGTCGCCCGGCGCGTAAAAATCCGTGCACTTATACATGAAGTCCGCGGACTCGGATATCACATAAAACCCGTGCGCGAAGCCCGGAGGGATATAAAGGAGCGTTCCGCGGTCGCCGTGAAGACGGATTCCGTACCACGCCCCAAACGTGGCGGAACTCTTTCTCAGGTCGACCGCGACGTCGAAGACCTCGCCAGCTGTCACGCACACGAGCTTGCCCTGGGGGCGGGTCTTCTGAAAGTGAAGGCCGCGCAGCGTCCCTCTCCTGGAGCGCGAGCGGTTGTCCTGCACGAATCCCGCGCCGATGCCCTGCTCGCTGAAGCAGCGCTCGCTCCAGGTCTCCATAAAAAACCCCCTGCCGTCGGGGTATATCTTCGTCTCCAGAACCAGCAGCCCCTCCATCGGCGTATCCTTCACGGCGAAGTTGTTCATTTATCCTTCCCCTCCCCGATCCCGTCCATGCAGAGCCGCGCCGCGTCCCTCCAATCGGGCGGCCTTATTCCGAACGCGCGCTCGATCTTCTCGGTGGAGTGGACCGACCGCGCGGGCCTCCTGGCCGGCGTCGGGTATTCTTCCGACGAATCGGGGCTGATCGAGACGCCGCCGCAGGCGTCGCCGGCGCAGCTCCTGATCTCGCGGGCGAAGTCGTACCACGAGGCGCGCCCCGACGAGGCGAGGTTGTACAAGCCGGAGACGCCGGCGTCCCCCCGGTCCATCGCCTCCCTCAAGGCGATCAGCGTGACCTGCGCTATGAAGCGCGCCCACGTCGGAGCGCCGATCTGGTCGTTTACGACCCTCACGCTTCCCTTCGCCGCAAAGAGGCGCAGCATCGTGAGGAGGAAGTTCGAACCCCTCGACGAGTAGACCCAGCTCGTCCTGAATATCAGGTGTTTTCGCGAACTCCGCGCTATGGCGAGGTCGCCCGCCAGCTTCGACTCGCCGTAGTAATTCACGGGGTCGGGCTCGTCCTCCTCCGTCCAGGGAGATTCTTTTTTTCCGTTGAAGACGTAATCCGTGGAGTAGTGGACGACCCACGCGCCCAGCCGCTCCGCCTCCTCCGCCAGAACGCCGGGGGCGAGGGAGTTCAGCGCGCGGCAGACGTCCCTCTCGCTCTCCGCCCTGTCCACGGCGGTATACGCCGCGGCGTTGATTATCGCGTCCGGCCTGAAAGCGCGAACGGCCTCGCGAACCGCGGACTGGTCCAGCAGGTTCAATTCGTCCGAACTCCTGGCCTCGACCTCGCCGTAAGGCAGAAGCGACCGGCGCAGCTCCCAGCCGACCTGCCCGCGCCGGCCGATCAGCAAAAACCTAGCGGGCCGGCCCGGCTTCATCGGAACCGCCCGTTCCTATGCGGGTCAGGCGATACTCGCCGCTGAGAATTTTATCGACCCAATCCCGGTTGCCGAGATACCACCTCACCGTCTCGAACATGCCGTCCTCGAAGCCGCGCGAAGGCGCCCATCCCAGCTCCTCCCGCAGTTTTGCCGAATCGATCGCGTACCGATAGTCGTGCCCGGGCCTGTCCCTCACGAAGGTGATGAGATCGCGCCGCTTTGCCCCGCCGCTCGCTGGGCTGATTTCGTCCATGATATCGCATATCGAGCGGACGACCTGCAGGTTCGTCCGCTCGCCTCCGCCGCCGATCAGGTACGTCTCCCCGACGCGGCCGCGCTCGAGGACGTCGATCAAAGCCGCGCAGTGATCCGACACGAAAAGCCAGTCGCGCACGTTGCCGCCGTCTCCGTAGACCGGCAGAGGCTTTTCGCGCAGCGCCGAGATTATCATGTGCGGAACGAGCTTTTCGGGAAACTGGTACGGCCCGTAATTGTTGGAACAATTCGTGATGAGAACCGGCAAGCCGTAAGTATGGCCCCAGGCGCGCACAAGGTGATCCGACGCGGCTTTCGACGCCGAGTAGGGGGAGTTCGGCGAGTAGGGCGAGGCCTCGTTGAAGCGCCCCTCCGCCCCGAGCGAGCCGAATACCTCGTCCGTCGAGACGTGCAGGAACCTGAACGC
>JAISQP010000149.1 GCA_031274115.1 Synergistaceae bacterium | reverse complement strand
GAGCAGACTGTCTCTTCTCTCAGTTCCGCTATTACATCTAGGGCGCCCTCGAGTTCAGGCGCGATAGCGAGAAATTTTACAGTGCCTCCGGAGGCTTCCTGAAGTCGCCTGAAAAGCGCCGTGTCGGGGGACCGGACGTATTTTGGGTTCTGCGCGCCGAGTTTTTTTGGGGATACAAACGGGCCCTCCAGGTAAACTCCGACGATCGCCGCCCCATCCGGGGTTTCGCAGCGCGATATTTCCCCGCACGCTTCAGCGAGACGCTCCTCCGAGAGGGTCAGAGTGGTCGGGCAGATAGCGGTTATTCCGCGCGACGCTTCGTATCCCGCCATGCCGCCAATGGCGCCGCGGTCCGCCGACGTGAACTCGCCCCTTACACAGCCGTGAATATGAACGTCTATAAGCCCCGGTATCGCGAAACAACCGTCCGCGTTCAAGACCGCTCCTTTTCCCGAATCGGAGATAAATTCTCCGTCGATAAATATATCCCTCTCCTCGAAACCAAGCTCTCCGAAAACTTCAGCTCCTCTGACAATCATGAAAAATCCCTCCGTTTCGACAAGTATATACACTCGCCGAGACGAAGGGAAAGGCAAAAACCACGGCAGACGGCCCGCCGCTTTTTTTACAGCCGCGAGACAAAATCCGCTATGCGGGTCATGGCCTCCTTGATTTCGTTTTCGGGCCTGCAGTAAGTGATGCGCATATATCCGTCCTCGACGCCGAACGGTTGTCCGGGGACGGTGGAGACGCCGGATTCCTCCAGCAAGCGAGTGCAGAATTCGAACGAAGGGACGCCGAGAGCCTTGATGCTGGGGAACACGTAAAACGCCCCGTTCGGCGCCGGAACGTCGAAGCCGTCTATTTTCGACAGCATGCCGACCATCAGATCGCGGCGTCTTTTGTACTCGGCTATCATACGCTCGACGTCCGGTCCGCAGCTCTGCAGAGCCTCCGCGACGCCGGCCTGGGCGAACGAGTTCGCGCACGTGGCGAAACTCTGATGACACTTCATGACGTATGTCCTCGTCTCCGGGGGGTGTATCAGCCAGCCAACCCTCCAGCCCGTCATGGAGAAAGTCTTCGAAGCCGCCGATATCGTGAAAGTGCGCTCCCTCATGCCGGGCAGCGAAGCGATGCTGACGTGCGGCTCGTTCAAATCGTAAGTGAATTTCTCGTAGCATTCGTCCGAGAGCACCAGCAGGTCGTATTTTTTCGCGATCTCCGCTATTCCCTCCAGTTCGCTTCTGGTGGACGCGGCTCCGGTCGGGTTGTTGGGAGAGTTGATCATTATCAGTTTAGTCTTCGGGCTGACTGCTCTTGCGATGTCGTCCGGCTGAGGTCTGAAGCCCATTTCTATCCTGCTCTGGACGCGCCTGACGACGCCGCCGGCCATTTTGACCTGATCGTCGTACACCGGGAAATACGGGGACGGCACTATGACCTCGTCGCCGTCGTCCAGAATGGCGAAGAGCGCCGTCATGAGAGCCTCGATCGCCCCGGCCGTCACCACTACCTCCGTGTCGGGATCGACGTCTATACCCGCGTCGCGCTTGTACTTGGCGGATATTTCACCGCGCAGCTCCGGGGTTCCGGTCATGTCTGTATAGTGAACTTTTCCGGCTTCGATCGCGCGAATAGCGGCCTGCTTCGCACGCTCCGGCGAATCGAAGTCGGGGCGGCCTATCTCCATGTGGAGGATGTCGCGCCCCGAACGCTGCAACTCGTCAGCGCGGGCCAGTATCTCACGGATTCCTCCTCCGTAAGCTATGTCCCTCATGTTCCTCTTTGGCATCCTGTAATCCATTTCCGCAACCTCCGGTCGATAGATCGAATCACGGCTTATCAACGACAAATTCGCGCCGCGGCGGCGCGAGACTGAACATACTGAGCCGACATTGCAGAGATTAAAGCTTGTATTTGAAAAAGTCAACGCCGCGAGTCACGTCACTCTCGGATTTTCAACAGACTCCTGAACACATGTGCTTCAACTGCGACCATAACTTACTTGCATCTCATCGTGGGAAAACTCGCTGAGGAAACTCGGTAGTCATATTATCCCATCACAAATAACATGCAACGGAATGAACATTGTTCCAATCAGCCAATTCAGGATCTTTTTGCATACAGCAATCCATTCTATAATCGCAGCGTGGAGCAAAGCGGCACCCGGGATGCGGGTTTATCGGAGAGGTCACTTCTCCTCGAATTAGTTGTATCCGTTTATTTCGCATTTTTAAATCTGGTTCGGGTATCGCTGCAAATAGGGCTTTAGTGTAAGGATGAATAGGATTGTTGAACAATTCGTCAGTTGGCGCCCTCTCGATACATTGCCCAAGATACATTACTGCGATCTCGTCAGAGATGTGCTTCACCACGGAGAGATCATGAGTTATGAACATATAGGTGAGTCCTTTATCTTCTTGTATATCCATCAGCAAATTTAAAATTTGCGCTTGTATGGATACATCCAAGGCGGACACCGGCTCATCGCAAACTATAAACTGAGGATTCAGCGACAGTGCTCTGGCGATTCCGATTCTCTGTCTGCGCCCTCCGTCAAGTTCGTGTGGGTATGAATTTGCGTACCTCCTCGCAAGACCGACTACATCCATCAGTTTTGCGGCCTGATTGAACGCCTCGGCATTTGAGTGGAAAGTTCGATTGACTATCATGAATTCAGCAATGATTTCAGCAACTGACATTCGAGGATTGATGCTGGAGTACGGGTCTTGAAATATAATCTGCATTTTCTGGCGCATTTTTCTCATTGCGTGTCTATCATAAACAAGGATATCGTCCCCATCATACTTGACTTTCCCTGCTGTCGGTTCCAATAAACGCAGTATGCTCCGGCCAAGGGTGCTTTTGCCGCATCCCGACTCTCCGACCACTCCCAAAGTTTTCCCGCGATCTATACTCAGGTTAACGTCGTCAACCGCGTGTAACTGCCCTGTTTTAACATCGAAGTACTTCTTCAGCCCAACTGTCTCAATCAATGGCACGGCGCGTGCAGTTTGCGACATTTGCTATTCCTCTTTCGCCCATTCTTTTTTATCGGCAAACAGATGACAAGAGATCTTTTGAGTTCCACAGACATAGATATTAGGATGAACGGCATCGCACTGAGACATGCGATTTGGGCATCTGGGCGCAAAACAACACCCAGATGGCAGATCCACTAGATCAGGCATCAGCCCCGGTATTGGCGTCAGTCGCTTGGACCTATTGTGAAAACTCGGTATGGAGCCGAAGAGACCTATGATATAAGGGTGATGGGTATTCCCTTTGAATATATCGACAGCCGTCCCAACTTCGACCATCTCGCCGGCGTACATAACGGCCACATTATCGCAAGTCTGAGCAACGATCCCGAGGTCGTGCGTGATGAGCATCATGGACATGTTTAAGCGATCACGGAGTTCGCGAATCATCATGAGCACCTGAGCTTGTATGGTCACGTCCAGGGCCGTCGTCGGTTCGTCCGCTATTAAAAGATCCGGTTCACAGGCAAGCGCGATGGCGATCACTACACGCTGTCTCATGCCACCTGAAAACTGGTGAGGGTATTCTGTTTTGCGATTGCTTGATATTCCAACTAAAGACAGGACTTCATCAACACGATTCTCTATCTCGCTTTCCGTCCTTTTTGAAGCATTGTGAAGCCTGATTGCCTCTGCGATCTGTTCTCCTACGGTAAAAACTGGATTTAGGCTGGTCATGGGATCTTGGAAAATCATAGCTATTCTTTCCCCGCGAATCAATCGCATGTCTGCATCTGAGAACTTGATTAAATCCTGCCCGAAAAACGATATTTCGCCGCCAACGATTTTCCCGGTACGCTCCGGCAACAGACGCATGATGGACAAGGCGACTGTCGTCTTGCCTGCCCCCGTTTCTCCTACAACCCCAAGAGTGCTCCCGGCCCCCAAACACAGGTTTACGCTGTTCACTGCGTGTACAGTGTCCATATCCGTCTTATAGATGACTTTCAGATCCCGCAATTCAAGAACAGGTTTTTTCACCGGCGTCCACTCAACTTTTAAGGCGAGGGTCGAGAGCGTCTCTCAGACCGTCGCCGAGCACTGAGATCGAAAACGACGCCAGACAAATCATAATACCGGGAAATGCGATCAGAAACGGCGCGGTTCGCAAAAACTCCTTGGCCTCGCTTATCAGCGCGCCCCATTCTGGCTGCGGGGGGTTGATGCCAAGCCCGAGGAAGCTGAGAGACGCCGCTAATATGATGATCGTGGCAACGTTCATAGTCGTTTGGACTATTAGCGGCCCAACCGCATTTGGCAAAACGTGACGGAATATTATTCTTGGGGTGCTAGTACCGCCTGCTCTGGCAGCCTCGATGTATTCCATATCCGCTATCCCCAGCACCGAGGAGCGGACTATCCGGACAAAACCGGGAATGCGCGTAACGGTGATCGCGATGCATATATTCAGTATCCCGGACCCAAGGGCCGCCACGATAGTCAAAGCAAATAATATGGTGGGGATCGATGAGAACAGGTCCAATATGCGCATGACAGCATTGTCGATCTTCCCGCCCAAATAGCCCACCGTGCTTCCTATGGCGCCGCCGAGTACCAGAGATATGAACGATGTGGAAAACCCTATCAGCAAAGAAACGCGTGATCCGTGCAAGCAACGCGCGAACATGTCTCTGCCGAAGGCGTCACAGCCGAACCAGTGCTCGGCTGATGGGGGAGACAATCTATTCCTGACATCCATTTTGACCGCGGCCTGATATGGAATGATCAAATCTGCCGAGATTGCCAAAACAATGAGAGTGACTATCACAGAAAGCCCAAAAACGGCTACTCGATCTTTTTTGAGTCGCCGCCAAACCTCGCGCACCTGACTGTGTTTTTTGAAAACGGGTGAATCGTCGGCTAATCCTGCACTTATATACTCGCTCATTAAAATCACCTGCCAGACGAATATTTTGCCTTGATTCGAGGATCTACAAAGGCGTATAAAAGGTCAACGATAAGCATATTGATTGAAAACGCCATAGCAAAGACGATGATCCCTCCCATGACAACCGGAATATCCTTTTGCTTGACGCCATTTACTATAAAGGTGCCCAGCCCTGGTATCCCGAAAAGAGTCTCGGTTACCACGGCCCCTCCAATCATGAGGCCAAAGTTTGTTCCGGCGATAGTGATGACAGGCAGGAGCGCGTTTTTCATGGCATGTTTCCAAATCACCGTGCGCTCCGCAGCGCCCTTTGCCCTGGCAGTTCTAACGTAATCTTGGCGAATGGTCTCAAGCATGCTGGACCTGGTAAAACGGAGTTGTTCTCCTGCGTATGGCAATCCGATCGTGAACATTGGCATTATGAAGTGTTTCCAGCCGCCTATGCCATTTGATGGGAACCACCCCAGCTTGAGAGAAAAAAGAAGCATGAGGATAAGACCGATCAGAAAGGCAGGCATTGATGACAGCAAAAGAGCTATTCCGGTAGGAATTTTATCCCACAGCGAATATTGTTTCACAGCTGATACAACTCCGATCGGCACCCCTACGCACACCGCAAAGAGTATCCCGTTAAACGCCACAAAGATTGAGATTGGCAGGCGACTGATGATCTCAGAGAAAACTGGAAGTTTAGTGGTATATGAAATGCCCAAGTCAAACCGGAAGAAAGCGTTGAATATATACTTGAAGTACCTGTAGAAAAAGGGAAGATTATACCCTAATTGATCGTTCAATTTGTCTATGTCTTTTTGTAATGCGCCAGAACCCAAGATAACGCTCCCTGGATCGCCTGGGATTATGTAAAGTATCGAGAAGATGATGAATGAAATGCCTATTACGATTGGGATCAGTAATAAAACACGCCTTATTGCGTATCTGTACAATGCCTTCCCTCCCGTATAACTAATATATGACTCCGCTAGAAAAACGGAACAGCCCTCCGCCTTCCACAATAGAGAAAGGCGGAGCTACATTAACTAGAAATCAAAAATTTTTGCGATTGTAAAGTGACATAAAAACATCAACAACGATTAGTCGCCCCAACTCCATTCGAATATCTGGGGGTTATTCGGATAATTTTTAGGGATTTTCAGGGCTTTAGCCCAAACAAACGGCTGTGCTTTGTGCAGAACTGGCAACAAGCAACACGTCTTCATCAAGAGATCGTTGGCTTCTTTGTAAATCTGTTTTCTCTTCACAGGATCAAGTTCCTGGCTTGCCCTGTCGAATAGTTCGTCTATGCGTTTATAGTCGAATTTATTGCCCTCAAACTTGATGAAATACGAGCCGGCAGCGCTGCTGTGCACAAATCTACGAAGGTTCTCGTAATCGCCTAAGCTTGCGTGCCCCATGGTTTCGATATCAAACTCCTGTTTTCTTCCCATTGTTATAGCGGCATTCGTCTCTACCAAGCTAATCTGGGATTTTATGCCAACATCTGCGAGGTTGGCCTGCATGACTTGGGCAACTTTTTCGAAATAGGTTCCCGGCATCGTCACGATCGTACCGATGTCCACACCCTTTTCATAACCAGCCTCAATGACGAGTTCACGCGCCTTTTTCGGGTCGTATGAGTAAGTGATTCCCTCCGATGGCGCGCCAACATTCACTCCAGGTCTTTCCATAAAGTTGGCGATCTCCGCGTGTCCGTCAAACGCGGCAATATTCATAGCCTCCTTGTCCAAAGCATACGCTATGGCCAGCCGAAGTTTATCGTTCGCCAGCGGACCGCGCAGCCAGTTAACCATAATGTATGTTACATGATTGGATATAACCAATTCCGTGTTGTATTTCTCGTTCTTCACAAGAGCATCCCAATCGGCGATGGGCGCTATGTACCAGTCGAGTTCTCCTGACTCGAAGGTAATGAGTCCTGCCGCAGCATCCACTATAGGTTTATAGTGAAGATATTTAATGGCGGGAACGCCGCGATAGTATTCCTCGAATCTCTCGCAGTCCCATTTAACCGCGCGGTCGAGGTATGTGAGATAATATGGGCCAGTGCCGGCGCGATTCACTTTTGTACCGAATGCTTCTCCCTGCTCCTTCACCTCGCGCTCACTAAGAATGTAGAGCTGAGATAGATTAGTCAGAAACGCCGCACTTTTTTTATTCAACACGATATTCACGGTCTCATCGTCGACGGGGGTTGCTTTTTTTATCGCATCCGCAAAACCGACGCCGCCGATCATATCCTTTTCTCTCATTATGGAAAATGCCACGTCGCTTGCCTTGACGAAATCTCCGTTGTGAAACTTGATCTTTGGGCGCAGCTTAAATGTGTACGTCAACCCATCATCGCTGACTGAGTAGCTTTGGGCAACGAGGAATTCAAACTCGCCAGAAAGTTCATTTTGCGTGATTAGAGGCTCGTAGACTTGTCTGAAAAACAGCGTATCCTGGGCAAGCCTGGAAGCATGAGGATCCGACGTGGACAGGTTGGCCAAAAGGCTTATATTTATGTCGTCACGTTTCGCAGCGTCTGCGATCCGCGCTGTGGCAATACCCCAAAAGACACATGACAATAAAACACAACATATAAGATTGAATGCTTTCTTCATTATGGGTTTTCACTCCTACTTTGTTGAATTATTCGACACCCTAAAACTGATCATTTTCAACAACTATACGATACAAGCGCATAAATTCGCTTTTTACATCACATCACCTCGCCTCTCTGGGGAAATGCAGTCTTATAGAATTCCCATCCTCTCGGCGATCTGCGTTAATTTTCAGGATCAAATCGTGCGTCTTCATCTATGGGGAAGATGGGGCGATGTATTTTCGTGTAGGTCAAAGATTTAAAGTTAGCAGTATTAGGGCCAGGCGGGTCTGAAGCTACTATCACATCGGCAAGCGGCTGAAAAAAAGCCCTAAAATGCACTGAAGATTTGATTCCTACGATTTTATAATCGGACAAATCGGCGCCTGTCATTAAAAAAGGCCGATCATCCAGCGTCTGACATCGATTCGAGACGATAATGATTTCCACATGTCCATAACGAATCCTCACTGATTTTCCATATTTGAAAGATTCTCCCCTGCGCATAGAGGATTTGAATACGATTTTGCCGTCAGAGAGGTTAATAACCTCCGCGCCTTGTATATATATCGGCTCACCGTGCAGGTGGTCAGCTTTGCCGCCTACCCACATATCGACTTTTGCGCTAACGCCGGCTTTATGGCATATTTCCGCTGCCTCGGGATCGACAATGTACCCCAGAATGGACTGCGGAACGTCTCGTTTTATCAGCTCTCTCAGGAGATGGGTGCCGTCGCCGGGAGTTCCGCTCCCTGGGTTGTCCGAAGTTTCATTTATAATTGCAAATCCTGCTCTTACTTCCTTCAGTGCAATATCTAACGCTTGGTCGGGCATTAACGATTCGGCGACGAACTCGTAACGACGATCCCAGAAAAAGTTCGCCAATTCCAAAGCCTCTGCTTTGGGTTGTCTCCCGTCTGCTATCGTAAGGACAGAGGCGCCTGTCGACGCCTGATCGCTGTAAGCAAATCCATGGAAAAAAGTTGCGTCTATAAGTCCATGATTCTCACAATATGCAGCTACATGCTCCTTGACGCTCTTCATGGGCTCTGTGAATGTGCTGCAATTCACCGCCGTCAATAGAACTGGCAACCTCACCAATGCCATAACTGGGTTTATTTCTTGACGAATTTTTTTGATAAGACACTTTATAGCCAAATATCCCGCTTCTGCCATATCTACATGAGGATACTCTTTAATGCCGAATAATCCATCTGAGAGACTCACCATCTCTTGAGTGATATTGCTGTGAAGGTCAAGTGAAGACATTATCGGCTTATCACCCACAACCTCTCGTAATTTTTTGAGGATGTGAATCTCTAAATCGTCGATATCTTCCGCGCAGCCTCCTCCGTGCATCGCGCAGAAGACGCCGTCTATTTCTCTTCGATGGACTCGCAGTTCTCTTTGCATCACCCCAATAACGCGATCTACGCATTCCCTCAAAATCAGAGGCCCGGCGCTCCCAAACATACTGGAGATTGGAATGAGTTCCGCGCCCAACTCCTGAGCGCCCCGAATTGCGCCTCCTATGTAGGAAGGAGTATCCCTGTACTTAGGTATAACATCTTTGGAGTCGCTCCAGCCATTTTTCGCCATGCTCTCAAAATCGGATCTTTGCTGCGAAAAAGTCGTAGTCTCGTGAATGAACTGGCAAATGGCAATTTTCATGAGGCGCCTCCCTGTAATAAACATTCATGTCTTAATTGGTCATTAAAAAAATTTACATTTACTCACTACGAGATTGAGTTAGCTTACACGTATGCAATTCGTCTGTCAAGGCTCGCGCAGAGCCTTTTGTCACTCGTCTGCGATAATCCGTCTGTGATAATGGCCACCCATAAGTCGTCTGAGAAGATGTCCGCATGAGACAGGAGCGGAAACAGTCAACGGAGTCTATAAAACTGAACTGATAAACATATTTGGTCCCTGGGGCGTATCAGTTGCGCCTTTAAAGCGATTCGATCATTCTCAGGTATTCTTCTTTCGTGTTGAAATTCTTGAGCTCAGCCGCCTGCGAGGGAGAGAGGTCGAAATAGCCGGTCTTCAGGAGGTCGTACGCGGGCGCGATTTTATAACGCCCTCTCTCTATCCGCTCCTTCAACACTGAGATCGCGCTTTTGTGATAGACGCCGCATAGAGGATGCAGGCGCCCGTCGCGCTCTTTTGCCACGAAGCACTGATAGCCCGAGGCCGCCTCGCATATGCTTTTTATCAGATCAGCGCTCAGAAACGGCGTGTCGCAGGCGGTTATGAAAAGGTACTCGTCCGGACTCGACGCCAGGGAGGAATAAATTCCCCCGATGGGGCCCACTCCAGGGAACAAATCCGGCGCCTTCGCGCATCTCGCCCATCCATACTGATCCTTGCCGGCCGTCGATATCATGACGTTTTTGAAGATGGACAGGGTCTGCAATATGGTCTCGAGAAAATTTTTCTCCCGCCACTCGAGGAGAGCCTTGTCCGTTCCCATCCGGCTGCTCTTTCCGCCGGCCAGAATGGAGGCGCTCATTTCGGATGGTTTTGTCGAGCCGGTTGGGCTCGTCAAACTCCTAAACTTTTTAAAATCGGCGAATTTCGCGGAGGATGAGGCGCTGGAGTCTGGGCGCAAAAGCCATCCGAGCGACAGTGATTCGAGTTTCTCCCGCGTCGGGTTGCCGCTCGCGGCGTCCCATCCGGCCAGAGAATAGTAAAGCTCCTTAGCCTCCTCAAAACTCTCGCGGTCGACTCTCGCGCCCTTCGCGGGACCGTCCGGCAACGGGTCGAAGAGCCTCTCCGGAAGGGTGTCGTCCTTTTTCGAGAAGCCCTCCCTCGCGTTGAAATATCTGGTCATGTTGAGCCGCCGCTCGCCGATTTCGAGCAGTTCCGGAACGGAGGCGCTCCAGCCGATTCCGGCTAAAACCGCGTCCAGTATATCCTCGGGCCCGAGCGCCTGCCAGCTCGGACCCCACACAAACTGGCACATCGAGAGCGTGTCGAGCAGCGAGTAAAAATACTGCGTCAGAAGAGCGAAGCGCACCTTGAACTCGTCCAGCTTCGCGCTGCCCGCGTCGATTTTTCCGGAGTAATCGCGATCCACGCCAAGGAGCGAGAGCCATCTTCTGACGGAGCTGCCGCCGGAGGCAAATAGTACGCTATCGTGCTCGCTCGACTGGTGATCGGCGCCTCCCGGGTTGACGGCGTATATCAGCCCGAGCGCGGGTTTGAGCTGAGGCATGTGCGCCGGCAGCTCCTGTCATTTCGAGGTAAGGGCGTATTTTTCCGCTCCGTTGCCTATAATCTCAGCGGCTCTTTTGCTGCCCTCGGCGAGAAGGTCGCCTATACCCTCTCTTTTTGCGATCATCGTCATGAGCCTGTGGATCGTCTCCGCGTCGCCGAACGAGAGAGACAGGCCCCTCGCGTATTCATCGAGCAGGCCTTTTTCAGCGCATTCGATGGCAAACGAGATAGTCGCGCCGCACGAGACCGTGTCCATGCCGTACATGTTGCAGATCTGGTTCGAGATGTTTATCGCCTCAGTCTGCGATACCCCGCAATATGATCCCAAAGCGGCGATCGTCTCGTATTCCGGGCCGCCGTAACGGGGTTCGACAGCTTCCGACTTCCCCGCCACCCTCTTGCAGTCGAGCGGACAGGCGTAACACCCGCCGCCTCCCTTGAGCTCTTCATTCTGGAAGCCCTTGAACGCCGGAAACCAGCCGCTTGCGTAGTTTTGCGTCGGCAGGTATCCCATCCCGCGGAGAATCTCTACGTTTATGGTCGTTCCGCGCTCCTTGAAGTGTCTCCAGAACGGATCACGGAGTTTTTCCACGAGTCTGCCGCAAATTTTTCCGAAGGCTTCCGGGTCTCGCGGTTTGGGTTTCTCCGCGTGCGAGACTACCAGGGCGCGCAGGTTTTTCGACCCCATAACGGCGCCTATGCCGGTCCTTCCGTTTGCCCTGGAGCAGTTGTGAACTATGCAGGCGAATCGTACGCGGTTTTCTCCCGCCGGGCCGATCTGGGCTATTTCTATGGCTTCACCGAGTTCCGAGCGCAGCGCGTCCTCCGCTTCTCCCGTGGTTTTTCCGCGCAGCCGTCCGGCGGATTTAAGCTCCGCGCAGCCGTCCTTTATATGAAGGTACACGGGATCAGACGCCTTTCCCTTGAAAACTACAGCGTCATATCCGTTTGCCTTCATCTCTGACGGCAGAAAACCTCCCGCCTGGCTGTCGCCCATTCCGCCGGAAAGCGGGCTCTTGGCCGCCGCCGTAACGCGGCTTAAACCGGCGATCGGGAGACCGGTGAGAGGAGAGACGGCAAAGACGAGGACGTTTTCAGGGGAGAGGGCGTCAACGCCCGGCCTTAGATTCTTCAGCACGAGGTAAGCGGCCAGGGACGAACCGCCGGGGTAGAGCCTGTATATGCTCCCAGGCAGCGTCTCGACGCGTATCGAACGCTCGCTCAGATCGACGGACAAAATCGTCGCGTCCGGGAAATCGGGCATCAGCGGAGTCCCTCCTTTTAGTTAAAAACGGTTACCTGCGACGTGGTTTCGCATAGAGCCTTGACGGAATATCGTTTAGTTATTATAGTATATTAAAATCAATTGAATTATAAAATTATATTAATTTAACCGTTCGCGTCTTTGTCTTCTCAGCAGAAGGTCCGCGTCATGACAGACGCGGTTTGCAACAAGTGAAAGGGGGTGGTTGCCCGGGGATACCTGTTTGATTCCTGTAAGATGTTTTTTGCCTTACGGTTAGTTTCGGTATCTGTTTTGGGAGAACAGGGAGGATGGTAGAAGATGAGTTTGCAGGAAAAAATGGTAAAAGAGTGTATCGGCGCGGCGGAAGCTGATTTTGGGGTAATTAAGGAGAAGCGGGGAGGGACGTTTAAAATCTCCGACGCCAAGCCTTACGTCGACGCCGTCAATACGATGAAAGCGGCGGAGGGGCAGAGCAAGGAGGTCATGGATCTTCACGTCAAGTCCGTCAACGCCCACTACGAAGTTCTGAAGGAGATAACGGACACGATTCGCCCGGAGGACGATCCTTTCATAGAACACCATCAGACTCCTCCAATACTTGAAATTCTCTTCGATCTGGACCCGTCGTTCAAGGATTCCACGAAAAAATTCATCGACGCGATAGGAGCGAACAAAGCTCTCATCGGCCTCGAGGCCGTCAGGCGCTATGGCGGCATGTACGGACCGACTTGCGTCGTGGACTTCGGCTTCTCCGTCGGCTCGGTTCCGAACTTGGTGAACCGCATACTGAAGCCGCTCGACATCCCCCAAAAACACAAAGAGACCCTGCTCGCCTCGAAGTCCTGGGGCATGAACACGTCCTACGGGCTTGGCGCGGCGTTCAGGGCCGCGATCGAGTCCGGCAAGACCGCGGGGCAGGCCGAGGAAGCGGAGGTAAAGCAGCTCCAATACATTTACGAAGCGCCGACCGCCGCTCAGAAGGAGCTCATGTCAACCCACAATCTGGGCGGGCACGGAGCTCATTCATCCTTCGACCTCGGCAAATACATGGACGGTTACAGCAAGAGGATGAAACCGGTCGTAGAAGCCGCCTTCAAAGCGGGGGTGCATCCGGCCAATATAGTGACCGTGCCCGCTTACTGCGTTGGAGACATCGGGCACCATATAGCTCAGTCCGCGTACAATATGTTCAAGGACGACATGGTCTTCGCGATCTATGATGCGGTAACCCAGGTATTCACGGCAACCCTGAAGAAAGGGCTCGCACAGGGAGCGTTCAAGAGCGGATGGGACGTCGTCGCGGCGGCAACCGGCGCTCCTGCCGCGGCCGCGGCCTGCGTTCTCGCGCTCGACGCTTTCAACGTGCCGATGCTGGTAGACCTGCTCGTGAAACGTTTCCAAAACTACGCCGCGATCAACCCGAAGCGCGGCGAGGCGGACGAACTCCACAACGTAGACTTCATGGACATCCTGAAGCGCGGCGAGGAGATCATCGACAGCGGCGGCAAGGTCAAGGGGATAGAGATCGACTTCTCGCCTGTTACGACTCATCCGGTCATCTCCAATCCGCAGCGCTACACCTACCCGGCCTGCGCCATAACCCAGCGCTTTGCGGCTCTCATGTCGCTCTCCGACTTCCCCTGTTATCTGACCCCTGAGTGCGTCACGGCCACGGCGATGACAAACATGATAGCTCTCAAGCCGGAAGTGGCCGGCGCTCCAATGAGAGGCTGCAAGGACTGCGCGGTGAGCACTCTCATCAAGCGTTGCGCCCCGTACGCTAAGGGCGTCATCGGGTCGTTCGAGGGCTACTGCCAGTGCAAAGAGGTTATCTAACGCCTAAAGGGTAACGATTGAAGCCTCGCGAGGATCGCCAGCTGTGCCCCGACGCCGAACAGGCGGGGATAGGCGATCCTCCTCTTCGCTTTGTACGCGGTTTTATGCCTTGTTAAAAAACCTTATTTAGTGGGGTGCAAAGATGCGGAAAATTTTACTTCAGCTCGATTCCGACCGACAACCTAGCGTTTTCGACGCGATAACCGCCCTCGACTCGGCAGAATGCTCGTTGCTGCGGCACGGCGGCGTCACTCCTGAAAACGCCGTTCCTCTGGTTCACGGCTGTATGTTTACCCGCTCGACGAAGGATCTGCCGAACACGGCGATCTTCATAGGGGGTTCGAACGTAGAGGAGGCCGGGAAAATTCTGGATAAGGTAAAGGAGACGATGTGGCCGCCGCTAGACGTCTCGGTCATGTTCGACCCTAACGGCTGCAACACGACGGCCGCCGCCGCCGTTTACAACATGGCCTCCAACTGCGAAATGAAGGATAAGAAAGTAGTGATACTCTCTGGAACGGGTCCTGTCGGCCAGCGTTCGGCGGGCATATTTCAAAGGCTGGGGGCGTCGGTCACCATCACGTCGAGAAATATGGACAAGGCTGAGAGCGCCTCGCGCGCGATAGGCGGGAGGTTCGGCGCGGCGCCGGAATGCGCCGTCATGAGGGGCGACGGCGACATCCCGCCGATAATCGACGGCGCTTCGGCGATACTTTGCTGCGGGGCCGCTGGAGTCAGGCTCATCTCGGAGAAACTGTGGCGAGAACACCCGACTCTCAGGGTTGTGGCCGACGTAAACGCGGTGCCTCCGCTTGGAGCGGAGGGCACGGAAGCGGCGTGGCTGGCTCGGGAGGTCGACGGCAAAACAGTGTATGGCGCGCTCGGCATCGGGGGGCTCAAGATGAAGATTCATCATCTCGCGATATCGAAGCTCTTCGAGAAAAAAGGGATAACGCTGGATACCGAGAAAATCTACGATCTGGCGGCCGAGGCCGACGGGAAATAAGATTGTCTGACGGATCATGAAAATTCTGGTGATGGGAGCGAGCGCCAGGGCAGTCGCCCATTCCGTGGCCGAATCAGGACACGAGCCCCTGGGCGTTGATTACTTCGGAGACTGCGATCTCAGAAAGATAGCTGAATGGCGGATGCTCGACAAATCGACCCCGCTTTCCGTTACCGCTGAGTCCCTCTCCGCGGAAGGAGCGGTCTGGGCGTCCGGAATCGAGAACCGCCCGGAGATGATAACGGAGCTGAAGAACGCTGGAATAAAGGTCTTTTCGTCGTCCTGCGAATCGATCAAACGGTGCAGGGACCTGGAAGAGTTGGAAAAATTCTGCGCGGCGCGCGGTTTCCGTAGACCTCGCACGTCAATGTCCTCGCCTCCCGGCGATGATGGGGGGGAATGGCTCGTGAAACGCGTAAAAAGCGGGGCCGGCATCGGCGTCATGGATTGGAAGCCCGGATCCGGGGCGGAACTTCAGGAGGGCAGATACATTCAGGAGCGCATCGCGGGGGTCTCTATCTCCGCTGTCTTCCTCGCGGACGGCAGGGACGCGGTTTTGTGCGGCGCGAGCAGACAGCTTGCCGGAGAACCTTCGTTAGGAGCGGAGGGATACGCGTGGTGCGGCAACATAATGCCGTTCGAGGCGCCGCCGGGGGAGAGGAGCGCTTTGCTCCGGGAGCTCGCGAGGCTGGCCGGCTCGATCGCCTTGTACTTTGGACTGAGCGGCGCAGTCGGCGTTGACTGCGTCTTGAGCGGCGGGAAACTCTATATTTTAGAGATCAACCCGCGTATATGCGCGTCATTCGAACTTGTGGAGCTGACGCGGGGCCTGAAAATCTTCGATCTGCACATGAGGGCGCTCGAGGGCGAACTGCCCCGGGAGTTCGATGGGCTGCTCGATGGGCCGCGCAGAGGCAAGGGAATTGTGTACGCGCCGCAAAACCTGACCGCGCCGGATACCGGCGCATGGTACAATTACGAAAGGCGCGACATACCGCGCTCGGGTTCGCCGCTGCCGGCGGGCGCGCCGATATGCACCGTTCTCACTCCGCCCTTTGCGAGTGACGCGGAGGTTATGGCTTACCTTGGCGGCGAAGCCGCGAAAATTTGGAAAGAGTGCGGCCTGTGAGCTATCTGTTTATCTCCGGCAGAACGACAGACCAGGCCAAGGGAATGCACATAGGGAAACTGGACGAGTTCTACATGAGGGCGGTCTCGATGATCGAGATGAACGCCGAGGATATGGAACGCGAAAATCTGAACGACGGCGAGGCCGTGACGATATCCTCGGAGTGGGGGGAGGCGTCAGGCTGGGTGAAAAAGTCGGACGTAACGCCCGGCATGGTTTTCACCCCTATGGGGCCTGTCGCGAACGCGATAACGAGCCCGGACACGGAGGGTACAGGAATGCCGCTTTTCAAGGGATTTACGGTCGAGATAAAAAAGGCGGGAAGACCTGAGGACGGAGAAGTCACGGATGAGCGCCGGGAATAGCGCGGCGCCTTCCGTCGCGTCAGCGGGTTCGCTGAGGACGGAGAACAACCTGATCTGCACGTTCTGCGGCTGCCTCTGCGACGACATTTCCGTGGATATAGACGACGGAAATGGAGAATCTGACTCGTCCGGCGCGCAAAAAACGCCTGAAATAGTGAAGATTCGCGGCGCTTGCTCCAACGGGCGCACGATGTTCGAAAATTATCACCTCGGATCGAAGCTTCCAAGGCTGGACGGAAGGGACGTCTCCTGGGACGAGGCCGTAAAGGCGGCCGGGGACATATTGAGGAGAGCGAGAAGCCCTCTGATCTACGGTTTCAGCTCGTCCTCCAGCGAAGCTCAGCGCACGGCCGTTCACCTTGGAGAGATAATCGGCGCTACGATGGACACGACCGGCTCCGTCTGTCACGGCCCAACGGGGCTCGCGATGCAGGCGGTGGGCGAGTCCACCTGTACGCTCGGGGAGGTAAAAAACAGGAGCGATCTCCTGGTCTTCTGGGGCTGCAACCCTATGGCCGCGCACAGCAGACATTTCAACAGATATTCGCTGATACCGAAGGGGAAATATGTGCCCGGCGGGCGCAACGACAGGAAGATGATAGTTGTAGACGTGCGCCCGACCTCTTCGGCCAAGTCCGCCGGGATCTTCCTGCAGGTTGAACAGGGGTCCGACTACGAGGTGCTCCACTCCATGCGATATATATTGAAGGGCGGGAAGCTCCGTTCCGCTGTGGGGGGCGTTTCTCCGGAAAGACTGGAGGAAATTGTCGCCATGATGAAGAGCTGCCGATACGGAACCGCCTTCATGGGAATGGGCCTCACCATGACGCGCGGGCGCGACATGAACGTCCGCGAGATTTTCTCCCTGGTAACCGACTTGAACGCGTTCACGAGGTTCTCCGTGATACCGATGAGGGGACACGGCAACGTGACAGGAGCGGATCAGGTCCTCACATGGCTGACAGGCTTTCCCTTCGCCGTGAACATGTCGAGGGGATACGCCCGCTACGGCCCCGGAGAGTATACGGCCGTGGACGTTCTCGCCCGCCGGGAGACGGACGCCGCTGTGATACTGTCGTCCGACCCGGGGGCGCACTTCCCGAAGCGCGCGGTGGACTTCATGGAGAAAATACCGACCATTGTGATAGACCCGGAGGAGAGCCTCTCCGTGCCGCTGGCCAAAATATGGTTTCCAGTCTCGAAGTGCGGCATAGACAGCGGCGGCACTTGCTACAGAATGGACACTATCCCGCTTTACGCGCGGGCGTTCGTGCCGGCTCGCCGTCCGTCGGACGATGAGCTTCTGCACCGCCTGATAGAGGAGGTCCGAAATGAGCCAGGCCGATAGCGGTAAAACTCTTGGGGTAATAAACGGCAGGCTGTACGACCCAGAGAACGGCGTTGACGGCGAGGAGAGGGACGTCTGGATAAGAGGCGGAGTTGTCGTCGGCCGGAGTTCGCTCAGCGAGGACGAAATCGGGCGGGCTGAAATTATAGACGCGTCCGGCTGCTGGGTGCTGCCCGGCGGAGTCGATCTGCACGCTCATATCGCCGGAAAGGCGAACACGGGGCGAAAGCTCTGTCCCAACGATCACAGGGAACACCTCTTCGCGCGGCGCGGTACAATTCGCGCCGGCAGCGGTTTCACGACGCCGACCACTCATATCACAGCCTATCTGTACGCTCAGATGGGGTACACGACCGCGGTGGAGGCCGCGTCCTCCCCGATAGGCGCGAGACACGCGCACGAGGAGTTCGAGGACATGCCGATAATCGACAAGGCCATGCTCATCGTGTTCGGCAACAACGAGTTCGTCCTGGAGTCCCTCGCCAAAGGCGAACCCGAGATCGCGCGCGACTACATCTCGTGGATTCTGGAAGCGGTCGGCGGGTACGGAATAAAGGCGGTGAACCCCGGGGGCGTGGACAATTGGAAGTGGGGAGGCAACATTCACGACATTGACGACAATCTCAAGTCCTACGATACGACCCCGCGCAAGATAATCTCATTCTTGGCGGAGACGGCGGACTCTCTGGGCGTTCCGCATCCGCTGCACCTTCACGGACTGAACCTCGGCGCCCCGGAGAGCGCGGCGACGACGATAGCGACGATGGACGCCTTCGAGGGGCGCAGGGGGCATCTCTGCCACCTCCAGTTCCTCGGCTACGAGCCGCCGAAGAGGGGGTCAGGCCTCGCATCCGGCGCAATCGCGCTGACAGAGGCGCTGAAGCGCTACCCGAACCTCACGGTAGACGTTGGACAGATAATATTCGGGCAGGCGACGACCATGACGTCTGACGCGCCGCTCGAGTACCACATACATCAGCTGACGGGGAAAAAATGGGTCAGCGCCGACATGGAGAACGAGGCGGGAAGCGGAGTGGTCCCGCTCGAATACAAGCCGAAGTCGAGGGGGGGGGCGGCTCAGTGGGTCACCGGTATGGAGCTGTTTATGCTGATGGACGATCCGTGGCGGCTCTGTCTCACGACGGACCACCCGAACGCCGGCCCGTTCTTCTGCTATCCGCAGGTGATAAAGATGCTGACGGACGGCGCTTATCGCCGCGAGGCCCTCTCGTCGATCAACGCCGCTGTGGCGAAGAGAAGCGTTCTCAACGACATAGACAGGGAGTACTCCCTGTATGACATAGCGATTATCACTAGGGCCGCGCCGGCGAGAATACTCGGCCTTCCGCGGAAGGGGCATCTGGGGGTCGGCGCGGACGGCGACGTCGCGGTCTACAGACCTTCGCGGCAGGGACAGAGGGCGTGCCGCTGCCCGAACTCCTCCCGCTGCAGCAGGATGCTCGATCTTGCAGAATGGACCATAAAGGGAGGAGAGGTCGTAGTCAGGGACGGACTCGTCGTGAAAGAGACGGACGGCGATATATTCACGGTCTCCCCCGGTTGGGACCCGGCTGTAGAGGACCGGATACGCGAGTACTTCAGGAATTATTACTCGGTCAGCTACGAAAATTACGCAATATCCGGCCTTCACAACAGAAAGGTCATCCCTTGCGGGACGATAGGCGCGCTGACCGCGGTCTAGCCGTCGCCTGGGCAATCACAGGCGCTGGGCATTTCCTGAGCGAGTCGGTCGAGATGATAGGCCGTCTTTGCGGATTGGCGGCGGTGGACGCTTTTCTGTCGCGCGCGGCGTCGGAAGTCGTTGGCATGTACGGCATAGAGGAGCGCCTGAAGGAGCTCGCCTCGTCCGTCGCGGTCGAGACGGGTTACAGCTTTCCAATAACGTCGAAATTCGCGGTCGGGAAGTATGACGCGCTCGTCATATCTCCGGCCACCGGCAACACTGTTGCAAAGTGCGCCAGCGGCATCGCGGACTCCCTCGTCTCATGCATGTTCGCTCAGGCGGGCAAAAGCCGCGTTCCGATAGTCGTTCTGCCGACCGACATATCCGGCGAGATATCCTCCGCCGCTCCGAACGGAAACACCGTGATGGTCTATCCGAGGCCGATCGATCTCGATATGACGCGAAAACTCGGCGCGATTGGCGGCGTCGCGGTTCTGTCGTCGCCGGATGAGCTGCTCCCATGTCTGGAGCGGACGTTAAAAATAAGATTCTCCTTGTGACGGGCCGTCTGGCGGCGCCATCCCTGCTTGGCGTCGCTAACGGGCTCGGCGCGACGGAGGGCTTCCGCGTCTCGGTGCTGGAGCTGCCGGTCTCTGTTGCGGCGCTGATGACGCCGGAGTGGGCGTTGCGTCAGATTTTAAGCCTCGAAAAGAGCGAAGCGGTTCTCAGCAGGGAGCGACCGGACGGAATAGTCCTTCCAGGGCGCGTCATGGGCGACCTGAGCGCGATGGAGAATGCGCTTGGAACGCCGGTCTCGCGCGGCCCTGAGGACCTGTGGGACATACCTGAATGGCTGGGGCTGAACTTGTCCCCGGGAGATTTCGATAAACCGGATAAATCCGACGGGGTTGGCGCCAGGATAATAGCCGAGATAACGGACGCCTGGCGAATGTCAGTTTCAGCGACAGTCAAAGCGGCGGAGGCGTTCAGGCGATATGGGGCTGATTATGTCGACCTGGGCGGCAGCCCGGACGAGGGAGTGCCCGGCGTTACGGAGAAGATCGCCGCGCTGAAGTCCGAGGGTTTTCTCGTCTCCGTGGACTCGTTTCACCGGGAGACGATTCTAAAGGCCTCCGACGCCGGGGCTGACATGATTTTGAGCGTGAATTCGTCCAACATGGACCTGCTGGAGAGCGGCCGCGTAAGGTGTCCGGTCGTGATAACGCCGGACTGCGAGCGCGACGAGCGTGATTATACGGCGTCTCTCGACGGGAACGTCGCGGCGGCCTCGCGGTTCGGGGCGTCCGTGATAGCGGACCCGATTCTCTCGCCTCCTCTCATGGGCTTCGTCCGGTCGCTTTGCAGGTTTTACGAATACCGGTCGAAGAACCCGGCCGTTCCGATGCTGATCGGCGCGGGTAACGTGACCGAGCTGCTGGAGGCGGACAGCGCAGGGGTGAACGCGCTCCTCTCCGTCTGCATTCAGGAACTCGGGATAGAGTACGTTCTTACGACGGAAGTCGCCGCGTGGGCGAGGGGAACGGTGAGGGAGCTTAGGGAAGCGCGCCGGATCATGAGCATAGCCTCGGGGCGCGGGACGCTTCCGAAGAGGATATCCTCCGCTCTGCGCGAGCTGAAGGGTCCGACCGCGAAGTACGACCTGAAGGGGCTGAGGGAGATGCAGTCCCGTGTGACGGACTCGAACTGGAGGATATTCGCCGCGGAGGACGCCGTCTGCGCGTTTAACGGCGACCGCTTCCTGCACGGTCGCGACATAGCGGGGATCTACGCCGAGATGGGCATAACGGATCCGCGTCACGCCTTTTACGTCGGCAGGGAGCTCCAGAAGGCGGCGATAGCCCTTTCGCTGAGCAGGAATTACGTTCAGGACGACGATCTGTCGTGGGGCGTTTTTGGCGAGCCGTCATGATATTCGAGGCCATACTCGGGGTCAGGGGTCCTTTTTTCGCGCCTATGGGGGTGGAGGCCGATGAGCGCATGGAATCCGACTTCGTCGTCCTTCGGCCGTTTCTCTCGAGCCGGACGGGGCAGGCTCTGTTGAGCTCCGGTTCCGGGGCGCTCAACTTCGCGGATGACGCGCTGCTGTTCGCGCAGACCGCGCTCACGGATGAAACGCCGCCATCGCGCGGACCTGTGCTGAACGACGTTCCATGCTGGTGGGCGATATCCGTTGTCTCCTCCCCGGACGCGGCCTCGCCGCCCGCGCGGAGGCTGACGATAAGGTGCCGCGTGGAGAAGAAGAACTTCCTCAGGCCTTTCCCGCCGTTCAACAGGGCGCGAAGCGCGGCGATCGAGGCCGTGATATTGGCGACGAGATTCCGTCTTGCCGGCTTCGACAGGGCAAAAGCCGAGGCGAGGATGGACGAACTGGAAGAGATTGCCGAAAAAACTGGAGGAAAGAGGGAACTCCGTGCTTTTAAACTTATCCGGGCGAGCATCGCGTAAGCCAGTGATTTCCGTTTTATCCAGGGCGCCGGTCCCGAAGGAGGTCGAGATCTCCTCCGCCGGCCGGCTGCACTTCGGGTTTCTCGACGTCTTCGGCTCTTTGGGCAGAAGGTTCGGAAGCGTCGGCCTGTCGATATCGGGCCCCGCGATACGGGTGAGGGCGCGTTTCGCGAGCGGGCTCTCCGTTGACGGGAGCGACGGGGAAAACGTGAAGTCCGCCCTTAAATATGCGGCTATGTTCTACGAGCGCCCTGAAATATGCGAGATAATCGGAAATTCACAAAGGGCCGGGATATTTCTGGACGAGACGATACCGCCCCATCGGGGGTTCGGCGCCGGGACGCAACTTGCGCTATCCGTGGCGCTGTCGCTCTGCCGTCTTCACGGCTTGGCGTGCTCTCCGGCGGAAGCGGCGGAGATAACCGGTCGGGGCCTCCGTTCCGGGATTGGGATAGAGGCGTTCGCCGCCGGCGGCTTCATCGTGGACGCCGGAGCGCCTCAGGGCGAAAGAGTTCCCCCCCTCGCCATTTTCAGGGCAAATTTTCCCGAGCGATGGAGAGCAGTGACTGTCCTTCCGCCGGACTCGGCGGAGGGTTTGAGCGGCGCCGGCGAAAGACGGGCCTTTGCCGGTATGCCGGCGCCGGAATGTTCTCCGGCGCGCGAGATATGCCACATCGTTCTGATGAAGCTCCTGCCCGCGCTTCTCGAAAAAAAACTCTCGGCGTTCGGCGAGGCTGTCCAGAGAGTTCAGGAGTTGACGGGCGAAATTTTCGCGCCGTTTCAGTCGGGAAGGTTCGCCTCGCCGATGGCGGAGGAAATATTTAAAAAGATGCGGGAGCTGGGCGCCGTGGGCATGGGACAGAGCTCCTGGGGCCCGTTGCTGTACTGCTTTGCCGACGGAGAGAGGGACGCGGCGGCTGTCGCCTCCGGAATTGAAAAATATTTCTCCGGCTCGGAGGCCCTTTGCGGCGGAGAGCTGACGGCGGGCGTCGTCTCCGGCAGGAACAGGGGAGCCGTCATCAGGACGAGGCGTCTTAAATAGCCCAAACGAAATTATGAAGTTTTATCTTACGCCGGGAGGGTTGAATCTTGGATTCTTGTTCCGCTTTTTCCGCTGTGCGCGGTTTACGCGACGGCGAGCTGACAGTCAACGGCACAATCATAGAGGACACGTTCGCCGAAGCTTTCAAGGTCTGGGGGACAAGGCTCGTTGTGACCGCTCCGACGCCTTACTGGGCTCGGCAGGCTGGCCTGGCCTCCACGGGGTTTGCCACGTCCGTCATCGGGTGCGGATGCGAGGCGGGCGTCGAGGCTGAAATCAAGCCCGAGGAGAGCCCTGACGGAAGACCGGGGGTCTCTCTGCTCTTCTTCGGAGGATGGAACGATCTCGCGAAACAGCTGCTCAGCCGCGTCGGACAGACGATTATGACCTGCCCGGGGACCGCGTGTTACAGGGGTATCTCCGAGGGCGGGGGGACGGTCCCGCTTGGGGCTTCGCTGCGTTACTTCGGCGACTCGTTCCAGACGAGCAAGATGATAGGCGGCGTACGCTACTGGCGCATCCCGGTGATGGACGGGGAATTTCTGGTGGAGGACAAGGTGCCGCTCCAGCGCGCCGTGGGGGGCGGAAACTTCCTGATTCTCGGAGACGGCTATATGAGCGTGCTGAGCGCCGCCGAACGCGCGATAACCGCTATGAGGAGCGTGCGCGGGGTGATAATGCCCTTCCCGGGGGGCGTGGTGCGAAGCGGCAGCAAGGTCGGTTCCCGCTATAAATTTCTCGGCGCGTCGTCGAACACGTCGTACTGTCCGACCCTCCGCCCTCTCGTGAAGACGGAGCTTCCGGGCGGCGTGTCCAGCGTGCTCGAGGTAGTCATCGATGGCTTCGGCGAGGAGGAGATAAGGGAGGCGATGAGGGTCGGCGTCACGGCCGCGACCGGCCCGGGAATAATGAAAATTTCCGCGGGCAACTACGGGGGTTCTCTCGGCCCCTTTCACTTTCACCTGAGGGCCCTCTTCGAGGGCCGGGCGAACAACGACTGAGAAAGAGGGGTTCATCCATGGGGATATCGCTCGAGCTCAAGACGACGCCGGATATCTCTCTCGAGGCTGACTGCGTCAATCCGTCTGTTACCGATCTCGAACCGGACGCGATATCGCGGCTCAAGCTCTGGCAGGGACGCGTTCAGGTGGAGCTTGGCGAATTTTTCTCGGTGAGCGAGATAAAAACGGAGAGACAGGACGAGCTTCACGTGACAGGGGATCTTTCGAGGGTGAAGTATCTTGGGAAGGGAACCTCGTCCGGTAAGATGACGATATGGGGAAGCTGCGGCATGCACACGTGCGAGGGGATGAAGGGCGGGGAGGTCGAGATATACGGCGACGCGGCGAACTGGTGTTTCTGCGCGATGCAGGGAGGACAGGCGAAAATTCACGGCAGCGCGGGAGCGTTTCTCGCGGCGGCTTTTCCGGGCGACGCGCGAGGCATGAAGGGCGGCGTAATATGGGTGCGCGGCGACGTCGGCGCGCGCGCCGTCGAGCGCATGAGAAGGGGACTCCTCGTCGTGGGAGGAACCATCGGAGAGCTGGCGGCCGCGGAGATGATAGCCGGCACGGTGGTCTCCCTGGGGCGTCTCTCCGAACGGGCCGGCGCCTCCATGAAACGCGGCGCTATCCTGGCGATGGGCTCGTGCGACGCCCTTCTGACGGGTTTCGAGTGGTCCTGTACGTACAACCCGACCTTTGTCGGTATGCTTGGCAGGGAGCTTTATAAAAACGGGCTGATCGATGATCCCTCGCCTTTTACGAACGCGGAGCGGGGTTTCTCCCGCTGGTGCGGGGACATGGTGAGCATGGGGAAGGGAGAGATATTGATCCGTGAAAAATAAAGGTTTGGGAAAGATCAACGAGCGGGCCTATAGAATCGCGAAGAAGATGATTAAAAGAGCGGCGGCCCTTGGCGTGACCGTGAGCGAAGCCGGCTGCGGCGCGATTTTGATCGACGCCGGGATAAGGACGCCCGGAAGCCCGGAGGCCGGGAGACTCTTCTCGGAGATATGCCTGGGCGGAACGGCGAGCGTCGCGCTCGATCTCTCGGAACTGGGCGGAGTCCTGCTGCCCTCGGTCACCGTGATAGTGAACGAGCCGGTTCGCGGCTGCATGGCGTCGCAATACGCGGGCTGGACGATCAAAACGTCGGGCGAGGACGGCGGGAAGGCTTACTTCGCGATGGGGTCGGGACCCGCTAGGGCTCTCTATGGAGCGGAGGAGCTATTTAAAGACATCGGAAACACCGAGAAATCCGATACGGCTGTTCTCGCTCTGGAAACAAGGGAATATCCCCCGGAGAGCGCTCTCAGGTATATAGCCGAGCGATGCGGGGTGCGGCCGGACAGGTTGGTTGTCCTTATGGCGCCGACCGCCTCGGTGGCCGGATGCGTACAGGTCGCGTCGAGAATCGTGGAAACGGGTCTGCACAAGTTACACGGGCTCGGCTTCGACATAAACGGCGTCACGGCCGGCTGGGGCGTCGCGCCGATAGCGCCGGTCGCCCCAAACGACGGGCTCGCTATCGGCTGGACGAACGACTGCATCCTCTACGGAGGCAGGTCGTGGTACACGGTGAACTGCGAGGATGACGAGATCACAAAGATTCTGGATAAACTCCCCGCGGGGGCCTCCCCAGATTACGGCGCGCCTTTTTTTGATCTGCTCAAACGGTACGATTGGGACTTTTACAGGATAGACCCGCTGCTTTTCAGTCCAGCGGTTGTGTGTATGAATAATGCCCGGTCCGGCCGCACCTTCCGCGCCGGTGAGACAAATCCGGCTCTTCTGGGCGAGTTGGCCGGCTGCCGGGGATAAACGCCGGGCGCGCCGAGTGTTGAAAACGTCCAGAACCGTCATTTTGGGTCAGGCCGGCGGCTGGCACGAGAAGCGCCTGAAGGAGGCCTTCGAGGCGATCGGCGGGGATGTCCTCTGTCTGCCGATAACAGGTCTCGTGTCATGTGTCGGCGGCGATTCGCAGACTTTCGGCGTCTCGCTTCGCGATGATTTCATCTCGCTCGGCGAGGCGGACACGGTCATCGTTCGCGCCGTACCGGCGGGCTCGCTCGAGCAGATCGTCTACAGGATGGACGCGCTGCACTCCCTGAAGGACTGGGGGTGCCGCGTCGTAAACCCGCCGGAGACCATCGAGAGGAGCGCGGACAAGTTTCACGCCTCGTTTCTGATACAGGCGGCTGGCGTCACTACTCCCCGGACCCGCGTCATGGAGCGCTTTGACGACGCGCTGGATCATTTCGAATCGCTAGGGGGGGACGTGGTCCTGAAGCCGCTCTTCGGCTCCGAGGGCAAGGGAATACTGAGAATCGAGAACAGGGACCTGGCGTATCGGACTTTCCGCGCGCTCGATGTCACGAGGAGCGTTTATTACATGCAGGAGTACCTTCCGTCCGTCGGCTGGGACCTTCGGGTGTTCGTCCTCGGAGGGCGCGCCTTGGGCTGTATCAAAAGGATATCGTCCGGGCTCGCCATGAACGTATCGAGGGGCGCCGTCGTGGAGCGATACCCCATAACGGACGAAATCGAGGAGATGGCTCTCGTCTCGACGCGCGTTTTCGGGGCGGATTACTGCGGAGTGGATCTGTATCCGACCCGGAACGGGTTCAGCGTTATCGAGGTGAATGGGATACCGGGCTGGAGGGGTTTCGAGCGCGCGACCGGCATCGCAGTCGCGGACGAGATCGCGAAATGGATAGCGAGCGAACGCTCCTGATATCCCAAGCGGCGGAACTGGCCTGCGCGATGGAGGTTCTCTCCCCTAAGCCGGGAAACGTGAGCCCTGGAAAGCCGTTCAAATACCTTAACGACATGACTTTCGTCGCCTCTTCCATCGGTCTCTCGGAGGCCTTCAGAGATCCGGGCGAGTCGGTGGGGAAGCTTGTCGAACGGGCGGTTCGGGCGACCGCGAGGCTTGTCGGGAAAAACTCCAACCTTGGAATAATACTGCTTCTGGCCCCGCTCGCGAGGGCCGCGAACGATATTCTCACCGGGCCCGATTCCCTCCGGCAAGGCGGCGGGATAAGCGCCGGAAACCTTCGCGGCGCGGTGAAAAACGTGCTCGCGGGACTCGACGGCGACGACTCGTCGTCGATATATCGGGCGATACGCTCCGCGTCCCCGGAAGGTCTGGGCAAAAGCGAGAGGTATGACGTGACGGAGCGCGGCGCGGATGGCGGGGAGGGAATATTTCCGCCGGTTATGGAGGCCATGCGCTTCGCGTCCGCCTGGGACTCGGTGGCGGGGGAATACGCGACGGGATACGAAATAACGTTCGGGCTCACCGTCCCGAAATTGACCTCGCTCTGGAGGGAAGGCCGCACGCTCAGGAGCTCCGTCGTGCAGACGTTTCTCTTCGTCATGAGCGAGGTCCCTGATACGCTTATAGCCAGAAAGCTCGGGGCGGAGGTCTCTAACGAGGTCTCGCGCGCGGCGCGCAGGTCGCTCGGCCTCGGCGGGTGCTTCTCGGAGGATGGAAGGAGAGCGGCGCGAGACCTCACGGCCATGCTCGATGACCGCGATAACCTCATGAACCCGGGAACGACCGCGGACCTTGTGGCCGCGGGGATATTCGTATTTCTGGAGGATGAACTCGGGCGGACGCCGCTGCCCGAGTTGCTCGACGGCTGGGACAGGAAAAACGAAACGGAGGAGAGATGAAGATGACAGAAGACATGTTGGGCAGCGATATACAGAAGAGCGCGCCCAGGGCGCGGCTCTCTCTCTCCAGGGTGGGCGTGACCGGCCTCAGGAGGGTTCTGCGCCTGAGGGACGAGTGCGGGCGGGAGACCCTTTTTTTCGCGGAGATGGAACTTTACGCTCATTTGGACGCGCAGCGGTCCGGCGTACACATGTCCCGCTTCATCGAGAACATAGAGGACGCGGCGA
>JAISQP010000140.1 GCA_031274115.1 Synergistaceae bacterium | reverse complement strand
TAAATTTCATTGGCTAAATACTTGCAATGAGAACCTTTAAAACCGTGTATTTCTAATAAAACAGTTCAATAAGTTGCATTTGCAAGGTGATTTTCCTAAATCCGACAGACTGCTAGCGCTGCATTTTTGCAAGGTTCGCGACCGCCGCGCATGGACTCAGTCCCGGCGTACGTCGTAATTCTTGCCTTAGAGTATTGTTCATGTCATGGAGCTGACACTGAAAAAGTGTGGATTTGACTCAAGCATTCGAAAGTAGTAACCTGATAATATAGACTTAAAGAGAGGATAGGGAATTATGAGTACACTGACCGCAAGACCTAAAACAGATCAAAAAAGCTTTATGGATTTAGCTCCGGAGGAAATGGAAGCAAGGTTGGCAAAAGCGACGAAAGAGGCGCAGGAGGAGTTGCACGCAAAGGGCTCTCCTTATGTCATTGGCGACGACAAAGGCACTTACGCCGTTTACCCTGACGGGCGGAGGGTTTTTACGCCATACAGGAGCAGGGGAAATGAGGGAAGATGACAAGCCCCTTTTAGTAGTGATAGCAGGACCCAATGGTTCAGGAAAAAGTACGATTACCAGAGAATTAGAAAAAGATTTTGATTTCCCGACCCTGTATATCAATGCTGATGAAATCAAAAAAGACGAGGGTATATCTGACGCAGAAGCATGGGAAAAAGCCGAACAACAACGCGCGGAAGCCTTAAACAACAGAGAATCTTTTGCGTTTGAAACCGTGTTTTCCCATCCAAGCAAAGCCGATTTGATGAAACAGGCAAAAAAGGCGGGTTATAAGGTTGATTTATATTTTATATGCACACAAGACCCTGACGTTAATGTGTTGCGCGTTAAAGAGCGATATAAAACAGGCGGGCACGATGTGCCTGAAGATAAAATAAGGAATCGTTACGTCAGAAGCATGAATATCCTTAAACAATCCCTTACTTTTGCTGATAAGGCTGCCATATTTAACAACTCATGGGAAAAGCCGGAATTGATCGCTCAAAAGACTGCTGACGGAAAAATCCGCGTGTACCCTCTTCATGACAGGGATTCGCGGAGCATATGGACTAAGGAAGCGATAGAAACATTACTCGGTATCGAGAAACTCCCTCCAAAATAAATGGCTGTATAAGAAGCAACGAGAGATAATCCACGGTCAAAGCCGCCCCCAGAAGGGCGACCGTCTGCTATGACGCGACGCTGCGACGCTCCATTTGCGGAAATGGAGAGCATCTCGTACAAATCGCCGGGAATATCGTGGACTTCAAGCAGCGGCATGGCGTTTCCCCCTTCCGCGTATAATTTGCCGAATATCGCGCATGGCGTCAAGGCCTCCATTCGCGCGAACTGCCGCATATTGTCGTTAACATAAATTTAACGTCACCGTAATACTTCCGATACGCGCGACTGATAATCTAAGGCAAGCTGGCGCGTCACAAGCGGCCTGAACGGTAAAACTAATTCTGGAGGTGTTGGGTTTATGAGGTTCTTAAAAGCGGCATTCGCGGCGATAATCATTGCGTTATGCGCGGCCAGCGCATGGGCGGCGGAGGTCAAGCTCGTCGCGCTGCCTATCGACAGGGCAAAATTCCTCGCGGGACAAAAGTTCGACCTCGAGATCGAGCTTCGCGGGGCGAAGGCGGATGAGATCGTTCTTTCAATCGACGGCAGGGACGCGGCGGGGTTTTTCGGCAAAACGCCGGTCGTAAAGACGTCGGATACCCTGACCAGCTACCGGCTCAACGACGTCGCTCTGACCAAAGAGGGAACCGTCAGGGTGGAGGCCGTCGCGAAGGCCGGCGGCTCGACTTACACAAAGACCGTAAACTACACGGTGGTCGGCCCGCGGGCGGGCAAGGCGAAAAATGTCATTCTTTTCATCGGGGACGGCATGGGACTTGTCAGCAGGCAGATTGCGCGAATTCTCTCCAAAGGGATAACGGAGGGCAAGTATAACGGGTTTCTTGAAATGGAGCTGCTGAAGGACGGGTTTGCCCTGCTGAACACGTCGGGCTACGACTCCCTCGTGACGGACTCGGCGAACAGCGCGTCAGCTTACGCGACGGGGCACAAATCGGTGGTGAACGCCATGGGCGTTTACGAGAACTCGGACCCGGATCCGCTGGCGCATCCAAAGGTGGAAAACATCGTGGAGCTGGTGAAGCGCGTCCGAGGGATGTCCGTCGGGCTCGTGACGACGTCGAATATAACGGACGCCACCCCTGCGGCTATGGTGGCTCACACTCGCCGCCGCGCCGAACAGAACTTCATCGCGGGCGAGATGCTGAAAGCGGACGTCGTCTTCGGCGGCGGCTCCAGGCAGTTCCTGCCCAACAGCGCTCCAGGCTCTCAGCGCAAGGACAACCGCAATCTGATAGAGGAGTTCAAATCGAAGGGCTACGCGTTCGCGGGCGACCGATCCGTGATGGAAACGGCGAAGAGCGATAAGATACTCGGACTCTTCAACCTCGACAACATGAACGTCTATCTTGACCGCGAAATTCTGAAGGACCCGGAAGTCCTGGGCGGCTTTAAAAATCAGCCGACGTTGGTGGAGATGACGAAAAAGGCCATAGACGTCCTGAGCAGGAATGAAAACGGCTTTTTCCTGATGGTCGAGGGCGCCTGCATCGACAAACAGATTCACGTCATGGACTGGGAGCGTTCCGCTTACGATACAATAGAGTTCGACAAGGCAATCGGAGCGGCGCGCGAGTTTGCGGCCAGGAACGGCTCGACCCTCATCATAGCGACCGCCGACCACTCGCACGCAATAAGCGTCATCGGCACGTACCATGAAAGGGACGGCAAGAGCGGGCGCGAGGCCGTGCGCACGTACGCGAACTCGATATTCCCGACCTTCACCGACGCGAACAGGGACGGCTACCCTGAAAACCCCGCGCCTGACGTGACATTGGCGATCGGCTACGCCAATCACCCGGACTACTACGAGAATTTCAAATTTCACGAAAAGCCGGTATCGCCCGCCGTCATGTCGGGCGACACCGCGATCGGGAACGCGGCCAGAGCGCCGGGAGGAATATTTTACCCCGGCAATATCCCGGTAAACGAGTCTCAGGAAGTTCATACGGCCGACGACGTTCCCCTCTCCGCCGCCGGCCCCGGCGCGGAGTATTTCAAAGGGGTAATGGACAACACCGAGGTGTTCTTCGGCATGGTCCGGGCTCTTGGGTTAAACGCCGTACAAAAGTAAAAGCATGGCGTTCGCCGGACCGAAGACAAACCAGCAATTCATTACGAGAGGGGCGGCCCTGCCCCTCCTCTTCAAACGCGGGATCAGGACGGGCGTTTTACCCGCCCTGATCCTCCTCTTTTCTTTTTTTTTCACCGCGCCCGCCGCTTCATCGGCGGGTGTTCAAACGCTCAGGTTCGACGAGATGTACGACGGCGTCTCGTCGCTCGGAATAAATCTGTCGGGAAAACTGAAGTCTCTCGACGGCCAGGCTGTAGCGATGGAGGGGTTTATGGCTCCCCCTCTCAAACCGACTCTCAATTTCTTCGTATTGACCCGCGTCCCCATGTCCATATGTCCATTCTGCTCGACTGACGCCGATTGGCCCTACGACATAGTCATGGTTCGTCTCGACAAACCGGCGGCGGCGCTGCCATTCGACCGCCCCATAAGGGTCGAGGGGCTGCTCGAACTGGGGAGCGAGACCGACAGGGAGACAGGTTTCGTCAGCCTCGTCCGAATCCGGGCGACGCGTTTATCGGAGGCCCGATGACGGCGGCGGCCGCTCTCTTAGACGTCCGAATGCTGCGCCACCGCTACCGGCAGCCCGACGGGAGCTATTTACAGGCTCTGCGGCTGGACTCCATGCGGGCCTCCGGCGGCGACGCGATAGCGGTCACCGGCCCGAGCGGATCGGGCAAGACCACGCTGCTTCACGTCCTCTCCGCTCTGATTCGCCCGTCGGAGGGAGAGATATTCTTTCGCGGGAAGAGCCTGGCCGCGTTGGGACCGTCCGAATCCGGATGGCGCGCGGTAAACGTCGGCTATGTCTTTCAGGACATGAATCTTCTTCAGGATTTCAATATTTTGGAGAACCTGCTCCTGGCGGCGGAGATATCGCGCGTACCCCCCGCGGCGGCGTCGAAACGCGCCAATTCGCTGCTGCGCCGTCTTGGGATAGGCGACAGAAGATTCAGCCGCCCCGCCAGGCTCAGCCTCGGAGAACAGCAGAGAGCGGCCGTAGCGCGCGCCGTCCTTCACAAGCCGCCGCTCCTTCTGGCCGACGAACCGACCGCGAGCCTCGACGCCGCAAACGCCAAAGCCGTGATCGACACGCTTATGGAGCTCTGCGCGGAGTCGAATAGCCTCCTGATCGCGGCGACTCACGACGAAACAGTGATAAAGCGCTTTCCGCGCATCGTAAGGCTTGAAAGACGCGACCCGGCGCATGGGGAAGATACCGCGCTCGGCGGGACGTCATGAAATTTTCCACCAAAGCGCGCGTTTCACTGAGGCATCTGACCTCCAGGCCATTGCACACGTTTTCGGTTGTCTCGGTGATAGCCGTTTCATCCGCTCTCGCCGTCGCCCTCTTTCTCCTCGTCCAGGGACTCAGAGGGGGGCTGACCCGCGCCGTCGAGCCGTTCGATCTCATTATAGGCGCGAAGGGCAGTCCGTACCAGCTCGTGCTGAACACGGTCTTCCTGCGGGACGTTCCGATAGGAAACGTGGAGTGGAGCGACTTCGCGGCGGTGAGCGACGACCCGCGCGTAAGCCTGGCGATTCCTCTCGCGTTTGGCGACGGTTACGAAGGATTCCCGGTCGTGGGCACAACACCAGATATTCTTGGAATCGCGGGCCCCGCTGGGCCGTGGCTGCGCGTCGGCGAGGGCAGATGGTTCGAGGGCGGGTTCGAGGCCGTGTTCGGCGCGCAGGCGGCCGCCGGGTCCGGCGCGCGCGTCGGCGAGAGCTTCAGGACTTCGCACGGGGTCGTCGCCGGCGACCGGCACGACGCCCTGTTCAAATGCGTCGGCATTGCCGAGAGGACCAACGGACCCTACGACAGAGCGATATTCGTCAGCCTCCGAAGCGTCTGGGCAAATCACCGGCAC
>JAISQP010000037.1 GCA_031274115.1 Synergistaceae bacterium | reverse complement strand
ATTAAATTTCATTGGCTAAATACTTGCAATGAGAACCTTTAAAACCGTGTATTTCTAATAAAACAGTTCAATAAGTTGCATTTGCAAGGTGATTTTCCTAAATCCGACAGACTGCTAGTGATTGCAAAATGGTATGAGGAGTGATCGCAGACATGAGAGAAAAAGTGCAGATCATGGACGAACCGGCGATGCAGCGCGCGATCCGGCGAATCTCGCACGAGATCATCGAAAAGAACAAAGGCACTTCGAACATCGCTCTGATAGGCGTCCAGAGGCGCGGCGTTCCGCTGGCTAGGCTGCTGGCGGATCACATAGGGCTGGTCGAGAAGACGGTTATCGACGTCGGCGCCCTCGACATCACCTTCTATCGCGACGACCTGTCCATGCTGGCGGAACACCCTGTGATAAACGGCACCGACATACCGTTTAACATAACGGGCAGAAACGTCGTGCTGGTGGATGACGTCCTCTTTACGGGCCGGACCACGCGAGCGGCCATGGACGCGATCATGGAGGTGGGGAGGGCGAGTACCGTTCAACTGGCGGTGCTCATCGACAGAGGGCACAGAGAGCTTCCGATTCGCGCGGACTATGTGGGGAAAAACGTTCCGACCTCGAAGAGCGAGTTCATCGCGGTCCGAATACCCCCGTTCGACGACGCGACCAACGTAGTCCTCGTCGACATGCCCGGCGGAGAATGACGGTCATGCTGCGTTCTAAACACATGCTGGGCCTCAGGGAGACCGGCGCCGGAGAGATACAGGAGATACTGGACACCGCCTCGCTCATGAAGGTGGTTCTGACCTCGAACAACAAGAAGACTCCCCATCTGCAGGGGAAATCCGTAATCACTGTTTTCTACGAGAACAGCACCCGCACGAGGCTTTCCTTCGAGCTTGCCTGTAAATATATGTCCGGGACAGCGTCGAGCATGTCCGCTTCGTCGTCCAGCGTATCGAAGGGGGAGTCCCTCGCCGACACGTCCCGGACGCTCGACGTCATGGGAACGGACGTGATGATTCTTCGCCATCCCATGAGCGGCGCTCCGCATCTCATGGCAAAGAGCGTCAGCGCGTCGGTGATTAACGCTGGAGACGGCGCGAACGAACATCCGACCCAGGCTCTCCTCGACATGTACACGATGAGGGAGAAGCTTGGCGGGATAAAGGGACTGCGCGTGGCGATAGTCGGCGATATCAGACACAGCCGGGTCGCGAGGTCGAATGTCTTCGGACTCTCGAAGATGGGCGCGAGCGTCGTCGTGGCCGGTCCTCCGACTCTCCTGCCGCCCGACATGGACGCCCTTGGCTGCGAAGTCACGGACAACGTGGACGGCGCGGTGCGCGGGGCCGACGTCGTCATGGGCCTCCGCATTCAGTTGGAGCGGCAGAAAAAGGGGCTCTTTCCGTCCATACGCGAGTACCACAGATACTTCGGGCTCACTGAGGAGCGCGTAGCGCTGGCGCGAAAGGGCGCGCTGATAATGCACCCCGGCCCGATAAACCGCGGGGTCGAAATTTCCACGGCAGTCGCGGACTCGCCGGAGTCAGCGATAGACGAACAGGTCACGAACGGCGTGGCGGTGCGAATGGCGCTGCTCTTCATGCTGACGAGACAGAGACCGGAGGGATTGAATTGAACGAAAGATCTGACGGAGTATATCCCCGGGATCTCGGGGACGTTTTTTTGATCAGAGGAGGCCGGATAGTCACTCCCTCCGGAACCGTAAAGGGTGATCTTATCGCCGAAGGCGGGGAGATCTCAGCCATCGGCGGGGACCTCTCGGGATATGGGCCCGATAACGCGGCAACCATAGACGCGGAAGGACTGTGGGTCGTTCCGGGCCTCGTGGACATCCACTGTCATCTCAGAGAACCCGGCGACGAGCACAAAGAGGATATCGCCTCCGGCGTATCCGCGGCGGCAAAGGGAGGGTTTACGCTTGTCTGCTGCATGGCGAACACGAATCCCGTAAACGACAACGCCGTGGTGACGGAGTTCATAAAGCGCAGGGCGGAGCGAGCGGGGCCTGTGCGCGTACTCCCCATAGCCGCCGTCACAAAAGGCCTGCGCGGCGAGGAGCTGACCGAGATGGGCGAGATCAGCGAGGCGGGCGCGGCTGCCGTCTCGGACGACGGGAAATCTATCAGAAACGCGCGGGTGATGAGGCTTGCGCTGAGCTACGCGAAGCGCTTCGGGCTCGTCGTCGTCTCTCACCCTGAGGACGAGGACCTCGCCGACGGAGGAGTGATGAACGAGGGCTACTGGTCGACGGCCCTCGGGCTGCCCGGGGCGACGAGGGCCGCGGAGGAAGTCGTGATAGCCCGCGACTGTATGCTGGCCGCGCTCGAAAACTCCCGCCTGCACATAGCCCACGTCTCGACGGCGGGCGGCGTCGAGATAGTGAGACAGGCAAAGAGAATGGGCGCTCCCGTCACCTGCGAGACCGCGCCGCACTACCTGTACGCCACCGACGAGTGGGCGCGCGGCTACGACCCGAATACGAAGGTAAATCCCCCCCTGCGCACCGACAGGGACAGGGAAGCGCTGATCGAGGCGCTCTCGGACGGCGTGATAGACTGCATCGCGACCGATCACGCCCCGCATCACGCTGACGACAAGAACGTCGAGTACGCTCTCGCCTCGTCCGGGATCTCCGGGTTCGAGACGGCGCTCGCGGTCTGCTGGACGGCGCTGGTGAAGACCGCCCGAATGACTCCCGAGGAACTCATCCGCAAGCTCTCGGAGGCGCCCTCCAGTGTCCTCGGCCTTGACGCCGGAAGGCTGGAGGTCGGAAAGAGAGCCGACATAACGATAATCGACCCCAGCGCCGAGTGGGTCGTCGATCCTGAAAAGTTCGCGAGCAGGGGGAGGAATACGCCGTTTGCGGGACATACGCTGACGGGCCTGGTCAAGTGTACTGTCGCGGGCGGGAAAGCCGCTTACTGGGGATTCGAGCCATGAGGATCGACCGCCTCGTGAGGGCGATAAGGGAGCAGGGCGCTCCTATCGCCCTCGGCCTCGACACGAGAATCGAATACATCCCGGAGGATTTTTCACGGCCATTCCTCGAGGACTGTCCCGACGGACGCGCCGAGGCGGTATACGCCTTCAACGCCGCCCTCATGTCGGGGCTTCGCGACATCGCGCCCTGCGTCAAAATTCAGGCCGCGTATTACGAGATGCTGGGGCCGGGAGGGATGGACTGTCTCGGGAAAACCCTCGCCGAGGCGAAACGGCTTGGGTACGTCTCGATAGCCGACGCCAAGCGGGGAGATATCGGAGCGACCGCGGAGGCTTATTCCGCGGCGTACTTGACGGACGGCGCTCCGTTCGAGGCCGACTTCCTGACCGTGAACCCGTATCTGGGCACGGACGGCGTCAAGCCCTTCATCTCGGACTGCGAGCGGACGGGACGCGGAGTGTTCGCGCTCGTAAAGACCTCCAACCCCTCCTCCGGGGAGTTTCAGGACCTCGCCGCCCTTGACGGACGCCTCATCTACGATCATGTGGCGGATAAGGTCGCCGAGTGGGGAGAGAACCTCATCGGAGAGGAGGGCTACAGCTCCGTGGGCGCGGTGGTCGGCGCCACGTATCCGGCGCAGGGCGCCGGGCTGCGCGCCAGGATGCCCCGCACGTTCTTTCTGCTGCCCGGCTACGGGGCGCAGGGCGCGTCGGCAAGAGGCCTCGGCGGATGTTTCGACGCCTCCGGGCAGGGCGCGGTGGTAAACGCTTCGAGAAGCCTGCTCTGCGCTTACAGAAAAAATCCGCGGCGCGGGTCTGACTTCGTGGAAGCCGCCCGCGAGGAGGCCGCGAGGATGAAGGCGGAGTTTGCCGAGGTCTTGCGTCATGGCAGGCGATAAAATCCGCGATTACAGGGCCGTTGCCGTGTCGGTCGCGCGAATGGCGGCAGACGCGGCGGAGATAACGCTGTCGCTCGGAAGCGCCGGACAGGAGCGCGAAGACCGCGGCTTCCGGCGGAATGAAGATGTTCAGGAGAGGATAAAAACTCTTCCGTCCGGTTTCGATCCTGATCCGGCGCCCGGGCAGTTTGCCCATATATCCGTTCCCGGAAGTTTTTTGCGCAGGCCCTTCAGCATCGCCGGATACGACCGCGAGAGGAAGCTCGCGCGATTCATCGTGCGGCGCGCCGGGGCCGGGAGCGCGGCGCTCTCGTCGCTCTCGGCCGGCAGCGAGGTCAGCGTGCTGTTTCCCCTCGGAACCCCGCTGCCGATGGAGCTTGCCGCGAGCCTTTCCGAGGCCGGCGGGAAGGTCTGGCTCGTCGCCGGGGGCGCCGGCGTCGCGCCGATGCTCTTCGCGGCGCAGCGCGCGGCCGAGGAGGGCGTCAGGCTCGACAGCTTCGTCGGTTTCAGGGATGAAGAGCTGGTCTTCGGAGTGGACGAGATGAGGGCCTGCGGGGAGGTTTCGCTCTCGGTGGGGGAGCTTTTGACCGGACGGCTCCTCGAAGCCCTCGAGTCCAGGACGCCGGACCTGATACTGGCCTGCGGGCCTGAGGGGATGCTCCGCGCGCTCCAGGGGATATGCCTGGAGCGCGGCCTGAGAGCTTACGCCTCTCTGGAGGAGCGAATGGGCTGCGGGATCGGCGCCTGTCTCGTCTGTAACTGCCGGGTGAGATCGCGGGACGGCTTCACATACAAGAGGGTTTGCGCGGACGGCCCGGTTTTCGATCTCTCCGAGGCGGTCTTTAAATGACGGGCGCTATCCTGACCACCGACTTATGCGGCGTCAGGCTGAAAAACCCACTGATCGCGGCGTCTGGCGTCTTTGGCTTCGGCAGGGAGTATGACAGGCTCTACGACATCTCGTG
>JAISQP010000051.1 GCA_031274115.1 Synergistaceae bacterium | reverse complement strand
CGTTCACGTTCGCCGGGATGCACACGCCCCCGGCCTCTTTGCATATCGAGCGCGCGGAGTCTATATCCAGCCCGAGTATCGCCCTCATCGCCCCCCGCCCAACCGGCACGGCGCCCTGCATCAGCTCTCCGCGCTCATGAACGAGCCTCACGGCGTCGCCCAGCGGCAGTACTCCGGAAGCGGCCAGCGCGGTGTATTCGCCGAGGCTGTGCCCGGCGAAGAAGGCCGGCGTCAGCCTGAGGCCCGTCTTTTCAAGTTCGCTCTCCACCGCTCTCATAACGGCGATGCTCGTCACGAGTATCGCCGGCTGTGTAATAGCGGTTTTAACCAGCTCTTCCTCGGGACCGCCGAATATCATCTCCGAGAGGGGAAAACCGAGAGCGTCGTCCGCCTCCTCGAAAACCTCTCTGGAGACATCGTATCGGTCGCGGAATTCCTTTCCCATCCCGACTTCCTGAGCCCCCTGGCCGGGAAAAACTATCGCGTAGGACATCGAGCACCCCACCTTTCACAAAAACGCCAAACGCCGCGCCTATTCGAACCTTGACGCTATCGACCCCGCAAGCGACCGCGCGTCGTTCACTATCTCCTCTATGATTTCCCGGGCCGGCTGAATCCTGTCGACGAGGCCGGCTATCTGGCCGGACATAACCGAACCGTACTCCACGTCGCCGTCCACCACGGCCGCCCGAAGCTTGCCCGAACCCAGCTGATCCAGCTCGTCGATCGGCGACGAATTTGCCTCCATATCAAGAAAAGCCTGAGTGAATTTGTTCTTTATCGACCTCACGGAGTGCCCGAGCGCTCGCCCCGTTATCACGGTGCTCCGGTCGTTTGCCGATATTATCTTGTTTTTATAGTTGATGTGAACGTTTGACTCGGACGCGCAGACGAAGCGAGTGCCGATCTGGACGCCTTCGGCGCCGAGAGCGAACGCGGCGAGCATTCCCCGTCCGTCAGCCACGCCTCCGGCGGCGATCACCGGGATGTCGAGCGCCTTAGAGACCTGGACGGTCAGCGCCATCGTAGTGATATCGCCTATATGTCCGCCAGCCTCCATCCCCTCCGCTATCACAGCGTCCGCTCCGTATTTCGCCACGCGCTCGGCGTGCGAGACGGAGGCTATTACCGGAATCACTATGGTTCCGAGCGGGGCGAGCCTCTCTATTACCTTCCCCGGGAGCCCCGCGCCGGTTGTAACTATGGGGACTCTGTGAAGCGCGGCCAGGTCAAGCGCGTCCTGCCACGTCGGCGAGAGCAGCATTATATTGAGGCCGAACGGTTTGTCGGTCAGACGCCTGACCTTCGTCAATTCGGCGTCGAGCATTTCCCTGGGCATGTTGCCGGCGGCGATAATGCCGAGTCCGCCGGCGTTGCTGACCGCCGCGGCGAGGTCCGCGTCCGCCACCCACGCCATTGCGCCTTGTATTACCGGATATTTGATTTTGAGCAGATCTGTGATTCTGTTAGAGCTGAACATCAAAACACCTCGGTTCGGATTAACTCAAGATACCGCTAAAACTGCGCCATACGTGAACCCCGCGCCAAAACTGGATATAATTACCCGCTGTCCTTCGCGAATTCTACCAGCCCTCGCTTCGTGCAAGGCAAGCATTATCGATGCCGCTGACGTGTTGCCATATCTGTCCAGGTTTATGACCGCTTTTTCAAGTGGAACGCCCATCCGGCGAAAAACGCCCTCCAGCACCCTGATATTAGCCTGGTGGAAAATCCAGCAATCCACATCATCCACTGTTATACCACAACTTTCACAAAAATTCGTAAGGTATCCCGGCAGTTCTCTGTTTACATACTTGAACACCTCGCGTCCGTGCATCTTCACGAAGTGGCGTCTTTCTCTCACCGTCTCCTCTGATGCCGGCTCGGCGGAGAGACCCGCCGGGAAGGTTATGAGACCTCCATATTCCCCTTCGGCCTTGAGGTCTGCGTGAGTGATCCGCAGCGCGCCGGGCCTCCACTGTCCCAGCAGACACGCCGCCGCGCCGTCTCCGAAGAGCACGCAGGTATTGCGGTCCGTCTGATCGACCATGGGCGATATGACCTCCGAGCCGATGACGACGACGTTATCCCAGATTCCGGACGCCACCCCCCCGGCGCCGGCGACCATCGCGAAAAGCGCCCCCGGGCAGCCCGCCTGCACGTCCATCGCTCCGGCGCGAGACGCCCCTATCATGTTCTGAACGGTCGGACCGACGCCTGGGAAGAGAGTGTCGGGCGAGTTCGTTCCCACTATCAGCATGTCGACCTCTTCCGGCGAGACGCCCGCGTCTCTCATGGCGCCTTCCGCCGCCGCCGCTGACAAAACCGCGTTGGATTCTCCCTCAGCCGCTATACGCCGCTCGCGTATGCCTGATCTCGTTACAATCCACTCGTCGCTCGTATCGACAATTTTTTCAAGGTCCTGGTTGGTGACCACCCTCTCGGGCATCTTCATGCCGGTCCCCAGAATGCCTACCGGTCTTCCGTTAATTATTGCCAAAACAGATACCTCCCGCGTATTTTCCTAAAAAGACCGATTTATTGTCAGAGGCCTGAAGCGATTCAATCAGCGCTTCCCTTGATTAGTTCCGTCCCTTTAAGCTGGGCAAAGCCCAGAGCTACCTTCAGCGCCCCGGCTATGGCTCTGTCCTTCGAGTTGCCGTGCGCCTTTACGACTATCCCGTCCACGCCCAGAAGCGGCGAACCTCCGCGTTTTTCGTGCTCGAACCGACTCCATATTTTTTTGAGCGCCGGCATCATGAGCGCCGCGCCTATCTTCGGGAGAATATGGCTCTCGATCTCCTCGCGGACTACCTCCTTCACAATCTCTCCGATACCCTCTCCGAACTTGATCAGCGCGTTGCCGGTAAAACCGTCGCAGATCACTACGTCAGTCCGCCCCAGCGGCACGTCCTTGCCCTCGACATAGCCCTCGAAGTTCAGTTTCGACTCGCTCAGCATCTCACGGGCTTCAGAGATGACCTCGTCTCCCTTGATGTCCTCAAGGCCGTTGGAGAGCAGGGCAATGCTGGGCTCGGCAATGCCGGAGAGAGAACTCATGTAGATCGATCCCATGTGCGCAAACTGATACAGGTTTAAAGCCTTGCACCGCACAGTCGCCCCGACGTCGAGCAGGAGCGAGGTCCCTCGGAGCGCCGGGATCGGGACAGCCAACCCGGGGCGATCTATCCCCTGTATGCGCCCGACGACGAGAACGCCGCCCGCCACTATCGCCCCCGTGTTTCCGGCTGAAATGCAGCCGGCGGCCTCCTTCGAGCGCACCATCTCCATTATTATCCTCATGCTCGAATTTTTCCTGGTCCTTATCGACGAGGCTGGGTTGTCTCCCATGCCGATGACCTCGGGCGCATCCACTATATCGATGCGCGAGCGCACCGAACTCTCGACTCGCTCCAGGCGAGGTTCTATCAGTTCTTTTTTCCCAACGAGAGCCACGGAAAGACCCGGCTCCTCCCTGCAGACCATTATCGCGCCTTTGCAAGGTTCGTCGGGAGCGAAATCTCCGCCCATCGCATCGAGCGCAAAAAGCATGATCCGGCCCCCTATCCCCTGTCCTCGCTCCAGGACACGGATTTGGAAATTCCATTCTTCGGGATATCCACAACGTCCACAACGAAGCGCCCGACAAAGATCTCGCTGTTCCCGACCCTGGTGTGGACGCTCACGACATATTTGCCTCCCTTGTGGACGCCGACTTTCGCGCAGGCCATCAGGCGATCTCCGACGATAGCGGGCCGCCTGAATTGCGCCCTGGCGGAGCCGACTATCACAAGCTCCTCTTTCACCACTGCCAGCGCGAGCGATGCCGCTTGCGAGTATATGTAATGATCCGCTATGAGGTCGGTGTGTCTGAAGGCATACTCGCGGTTGGTGGAGAGCACGGAGAGCGCCAGGCGGTTCGGCTCCAGCTCTATGATCTCCCCCAAAACCTCCTCCTGCTTCATGGACGTGAGGCGGCTGGACGCGTTCTCCGCCATCTGGCGCGCCCTCTCACGAAGCTCCGGTACGTTCAGCAATCCGCGGTCGAGACGGATAGTGCCGACGCTGACGCTCAATTCCCTCGCCAATTCGCTGTCCGACATGAGAGGATCCGAATCCAGAAGCCCCAGAAGCTGTTTATGCCTGATCTGCTTTAGTTTCGAACGCAATGACACCGTCTCCTATTAGCAGTTGGTAATAATAACTGGGCTCAATATATAAATAATTCTCCAATCTGTCAACGGGAAAACGATAGAGCGGCGTCGGACGCACAACACGACAGCGGATCGTAAAGGCTGTTGACTCTTAATGGCGAAAAAATTTTGAAATTACTGAGCAAATTGCGCTGTTTTTTTTGTTTAAGCTCCATTATGATGAAAGTACAAAGTTATATCGTCGGTTGATGATATCGGGAGAGACCGCGGGGGCGCGGCGCCGAAGGGGAGAAGCGAAAACTCTCAGGCAAAAGGACCGTTATCGGACGAAACTCTGGAAAGCCACGGTTTATGTGCGCCGAAGAGGCAATCCGCGTACGCGGAGAATCTTTCAGGCAAAATAACAGAGACGCGCTGTTTATTGGCGTGTCTTTTTTGTTTTTCAAGGTTTTATCGCCGCCAAACCAAAATATTGATGAAAGCGTGGGATGGAAGTGGAAGAAGGGGTTTCCGGCAGAGAGAGCGGGAAGCGCACCTCGCTCTATGACTGCCATAAAGAGCTTGGGGGCAAAATGGTTCCATTCGCGGGGTATATGCTGCCGGTTCAGTATTCCGGCGTCATCTCCGAACACATGGCCGTGCGGACGAAGGCCGGGCTTTTCGACGTCTCTCACATGGGGGAGATACTGATTGCCGGCAAATCGGCGCTCCCGAATCTTCAGAGGCTGCTCTCGAACGATTTCAGCGACATGCCGGACGGCAGGGTCCGCTACTCGCTTATGTGCAACGAATCCGGAGGGATAGTGGACGACCTGGTGGTCTACAGGTTCAGCGAGGAAAAGTATATTCTCGTCGTAAACGCGGCTAACAGGGAGAAGGACGTCGCGTGGCTGAGAGACCGCGTATCCGGCGACGCGGTTATGGAGGACATATCCGGCGGCTTGTCTCAGATAGCGCTGCAGGGGCCCGCGTCGGACGGGATACTTTCGAGGCTCGCCGACCCGGCGCTCATTCCGGAAAAATATTATACCTTTGTCGATGACGTTTCCGTCGACGGCGTGAAGTGCGTCCTCTCTCAGACCGGCTACACCGGCGAGAAGGGGTACGAACTCTACATGCCGAACACAGACGCCCCGAAGCTCTGGCGAAAGCTGCTTCAAGCGGGGGCGGACCTGGGACTCGCGCCGGCCGGTCTCGGAGCGCGCGACACGCTCCGCCTGGAGGCCGGGATGCCGCTCTACGGCCACGAAATGACCGACGGCGTCACTCCGTTCGAAGCCGGGCTGGCTTCCGCCGTCAAGATGAATAAGGACGACTTCGTCGGCAAATCGGCGCTAGCTGGTAAGGAGAACCCGACGCGGCGGCGCGTCGGGCTTCGCGTGACCGGCAGAGGGATAGCGCGCGAAGACGAGACGGTCTACGCTTGCGGCGCCGCGATCGGCAGGACCACGTCCGGCACTCACTGCCCATTTCTCGGCGCGGCCGTAGCGATGGCCTTAGTCGACGGGACGGCCGCCCAAATCGGCGCCGGCGTGGAGGTCGACGTCCGGGGACGCATGGTCGCCGCGGAGGTCGTTCCCCTTCCTTTTTACAAGAGAGCAAGATAAAGATCAGGAGGCTCGTATAATATGAACATACCATCTGAACTTCTATTCTCCAAGTCGCACGAGTGGGTCCGGGACCTGGACGGAAAGACCGCCAGGATAGGCTTGACGGACTTCGCTCAGCATGAGCTGGGCGATCTCGTATTCGTGAATCTGCCAGAGGTCGGCGACGAGGCCGTGAGCGGCGAGCCGATAGCCGACGTCGAGTCGGTGAAGGCGGTCTCCGACGTTTACAGCCCTCTTTCCGGTGTGGTCAAGGCCGTCAACGGGGAGGCGGCAGGCAGGCCGGAACTCATAAACTCGGACCCGTACGGGACGTGGCTCGTCGAAATCGGAGACATCCGCGCTAGGGACGAACTGCTGAGCGCGGAGGAATACGCGAAGCTATGTAAAGAGGAGGATTGACGATGGGCTGGTACGTCCCCTCGACCGCTTCCGAACAGCGAGAGATGCTCGATAAAATAGGCGCGGCGTCCTTCGACGACCTCTTCGCCGTCATCCCCGAGAGCCTGAGGTTAAAGGATCTGGATATACCCAAGGGCCTGTCCGAGCTCGAAACGCGCGTCCGAATCGAGTCGATCGCCGGAAAGAATAAAATTTTCAAGTCGATCTTCAGAGGCGCGGGCGCCTACAACCACTACATTCCCTCTCTGGTAAAACAGATTGCCTCGCGGGAGGAGTTCCTCACCGCCTACACGCCGTATCAGGCCGAGATAAGCCAGGGATTGCTTCAGTCGATATTCGAGTATCAGACGATGATGTGCGAACTCACCGGACTCGACGTCTCGAACGCTTCCGTATACGACGGGGCGTCGGCCGCCGCGGAGGCGATGGCGATGTGCCGCGACCGCAAGCGCGGAACGGCGCTGGTATCCGAGTCCGCAAACCCCGCCGTAATCGACGCGATCAAGACGTACAGCTACGCCGCGAACGCCCCCGTCAAAACAGTTCCAACAAAGGACGGGGTTACTGACGCGAGCGAACTCGCGCGGCTTCTGGACGGTTCGGCCGCCTGCTTTTACATGCAGCAGCCCAACTACTTCGGGCTGATCGAGGACGCGGAGAAATTAGGCGAAACGGTCCATGGGGAGGGGGCGAAATTCGTGATGGGGATAAACCCCATCGCGGCCGCGATATTGAAGACGCCCGGGGAGTGCGGCGCGGACGTCGCGGTTGGCGAAGCTCAGCCGCTCGGTATGCCGCTCTCGTTCGGCGGGCCTTACCTGGGTTTCATGACGGCCACGAACGAGATGGCGCGCAGGCTTCCGGGGAGGATCGTCGGCGAGACGACCGACGTCGATGGCAAACGCGCGTTCGTGCTGACGCTCCAGGCGAGGGAGCAGCATATTCGCAGGGAGAAAGCCTCGTCCAATGTCTGTTCGAACCAGGCTCACTGCGCCCTCATAGCCTCCGTCTACCTCACTGTCATGGGTCCATCGGGACTGCGAAACGCGGCGGAGCAATGCCTCTCGAAGGCGCGCTACGCGGCCGCTGAGATAGGGGCGGTCGAGGGCTTCGGGCTTCTCTACGGGGGCGAGTTCTTCAACGAATTTGTGACCGCCTGCCCAGGGGATCTGGGCGCCATTCTGAAATTTTTAGAGGAGCGCGATATCCTTGGAGGTCTGCCGGTGGATGGCGGAATACTCTGGTGCGTCACTGAGATGAACGGCAGGGAGCAGATAGACGAACTCGTCAAAGCTCTGAAGGAGGCTGTAAAAAAATGAAGCTGAGTTTTGAAAAGAGCGTGGAGGGCCGCTCGTTTCCCATACTCCCCGCGCTGGACGTCCCTGAAAAAAATCTGCCCGACGGGCTTCTCCGCAAACGGCCCCTCAGACTGCCGCAGATGTCGCCTCCCGATATCACCAGGCGCTACACGCAACTCGCGAAGCGCACGCACGGAGTGAATGACGGTTTTTACCCGCTCGGCTCCTGCACCATGAAATACAACCCGAAGTTAAACGACGAGATGGCGAACCTGCCCGGCTTCACCGGGATTCATCCGCTGCAGCCGCCCGAAACGGCGCAGGGCTGTCTCGAAGCGCTCGCGACCGCCGAGAAATTGCTCTGCGAGATCACCGGCATGGACGCCATGACATTTCAGCCCGCCGCCGGGGCTCACGGGGAGTTTGCCGGCGTGCTTCTCATAAAAGCCTGGCACGACTCGCGCGGCGACAGGAAGAGGACTAAGATAATCGCGCCCGACTCCGCGCACGGCACGAATCCGGCGACCGCCGCCATGACCGGCTATCAGGTCGTCAATATCCGGTCGGATCCGAGCGGCCGCGTCGATCTCGGCGCCCTGCGGGAGGCGGTGGGAGACGATACGGCCGGGCTCATGCTCACGAACCCGAACACAGCCGGCGTCTTCGAAAAAAATATTCTGGAGATAACCAAAATAATACACGACGCCGGCGGCCTCTGCTACTACGACGGCGCCAACCTCAACGCGATCATGGGCGTCGCGCGCCCCGGCGATATGGGGTTCGACGCGGTTCACCTGAATCTGCACAAGACGTTCTCGACGCCTCACGGCGGAGGAGGGCCCGGGGCGGGGACGGTGGGCTGCAAATCCTTCCTCGCGCCGTTCCTTCCAAAACCCGGGGTCGTTCTGGGGGAGGGCGGATACTCTTTCTTCGATCCGCCTCAGAGCGTGGGCGCGGTCAAGGCGTTTTACGGCAACTTCCTCGTCACGCTGAGGGCTCTCGTCTATATACTGACGCTCGGCAGAGACGGGCTCGCCGAAGCCTCGCGAAACGCCGTTCTTAACGCCAACTACATGATGAAGGCGCTTTCAGGCGCCTATGACGTCGCCTATCCCGGTCCTTGCATGCACGAGTTTGTGCTGACGATGGAGAAGCTCAAAAAGGAGAGCGGCGTGTCGGCCATGGACGTGGCGAAGTCCATGCTGGATTACGGTATGCACCCGCCGACGATGTACTTCCCGCTCACAGTCAAGGAAGCGCTGATGATAGAGCCGACCGAGACCGAGTCCCGCGAGACGCTGGACGAGGCAATATCGGTTCTTCTCGGGATACGCGGCAGGGCGGACGACGATCCGCGGGCGCTGCGCGAGGCGCCTCTTCACACCCCCGTCCGCCGCGTCGACGAAGTGAACGCCGCGAGACATCCCGTGCTGAAGTACGATTTCGACAACGCCGAAAAAGGGTAAAGGTCAAAATCCCGATAGCTTCTGTGTCCGTAAATCAGCCTTTCAAGATCTGTCTCAGCTCGCTCGCGGGAAAGTCCTCCCCGTGAGACGGATATACATGGCGCGCGCCTCTTTCGAGAAGCGATCTCCAGCCGTTTTTTATATCATCGACAGAACTCCCGTATATCGGCATGTGCCGCCAGATTCCGGACATGGGCTGGGTTATGGCTAGGTCTCCGGGAAAAAGATCCCCTTCGTCGGTGAGGACGCTGATTGAACCGTTCGAGTGACCCGGAGTGTGCAGTATGACCGCGGCAAAGCCGAAGTCGTCAATCCGGCGCTCGCGGTCAACTATGACGTCCGGCTCGACAGGCTCGAAAGCGAACATACGGCGCGGGGCCACGTTGCGTCCGAGAAACGCTTTCAGCCGGCCTGTGAAGTTGAGTCCGTCGGATATCTCGAATCCGCCGGACCTGAGAAGACCGGCGTCGGCTCTGTGTATGGCGACCGGGACGTTCGCCTTTTTTTTAAGCGGGCCCGCTCCCCCGACGTGGTCATAGTGCGCGTGACTTATCACGAGCAGCGATATTTTTTCCGGGCCGCAGCCGGCGGATTCGATTCCGGAGAATAATTGCCCGACGGTACTGGGTTTTCCGGCGTCTATCATCAGCCAGCGGCCCCCCGACTCCGCGAGCCACGAGTTGACTCCGCGCATACTCACCCTATGAATTCTCATACAACCCCTCCAATAACCCGTCCCCATAAT
>JAISQP010000013.1 GCA_031274115.1 Synergistaceae bacterium | reverse complement strand
GAGAGCGGCATAATCGTGAACGCTCACAGGGTAAACAGCGGACTTTTGCCGATCGATTCCAAGGGTCCTGGGACGCTCCGCGACTTTTATTTCGTATTGCAGGACGATCCGGAGAAGTGTGTGGAGATGATACTGACCCTCGTTAAGGACAGGATACCGGCGAGATTCGGTCTCGACCCGGTCGAGGACGTACAGGTGCTGACTCCGATGCACAGGGGTTCGCTTGGGGCGTCGAACCTGAACGAGGCGCTTCAGCGCGCGCTGAACCCTGAGGACAGACCGTCGATAGAGCGCGGCGGGAGGGTCTTCAAGGTCGGCGATAAGGTGATGCAGATTCGAAACGACTACGACAAGGAGGTCTACAACGGCGACATCGGCTTCGTCTGCCGCGTGGACAGGGAGGCCGGTCTGCTCTGCGCGGAAATCGACGGACGCGAGGTGACATACGAGTCGTCTGAGTTCGACGAACTGGTCCACGCCTATGCCGTTTCCATACACAAGTCGCAGGGCTCGGAGTACCCCGCGGTGGTAATGCCAATCCACACGCAGCACTACGTCCTTCTTCAGAGAAACCTTCTCTACACCGGGATAACGAGGGGTAAAAAACTTGTGGTCCTGGTCGGCACGAAAAAAGCCGTCGCGATAGCCGTCGCAAACGACGACACAAAGCGCCGCTACACATACCTTGGCGAACGCCTGAGACAGGCCGTATCCCGCTGACGCCGTTTTGCTCAACTGTTCGGTTTGACCATGTGGTATACTTTTCCGTAATCTGTAAATTGGGGGATGGCTGTGAAGAAACTCGATAGGTTCGAAGGGTTGAGGATTTTTTTGTTGAGACACGGCAAGCCGGCTTTTCCGGACGAGAGGTCTTATATCTATGGGCAGACTGACTTTCCGCTCTCGCCTCTGGGCGTAAAACAGGCGGAAACCCTGGGGCGCGCTCTCTCCGACATACCCATGGGGAGGGTCGTTTCGAGCGACCTTGTCCGAGCGTCTAGGACCGCGGAAATAGTCGCCGGCCTTCAGAGGGAAAAACTCTGCTCAGTGGAGATCGACGCTTCTCTGCGCGAGATAAACATGGGGGAGTGGGACGGGCTGACGAAGGATGATATAGCCGAGGAGTACGTCGATATCTTCCGCGCGAGAGGAGCGGATATCGTAAACATAGCTCCGCCCGGAGGGGAGACGTTCATAGAGCTTCAGGAGCGCGGGAGCGCCGCTTTCAGGAGGATCGCCGCGGACTCGAAAGGGCTCGGAAATATTTTGATTGTGGCGCACGGAGCGCTTCTCTGGAGCATCGTCTCCAAGCTCTTCGATATTCCCCTGAGAGATATCTTTCGCTTCGGGCTGGACTTTTGCGCCCTGCATCTCCTGGAGCACAGCGGCGAAACGAACCCTTTTTGGGGCGATTACAGGCTGATTCGTTACAACTGGTCGCCCAATCTGACGGATTATATGAAAGATCTCGTGTGAGGCCGCTTGCGCGGGATTGTACATACATACAATATAAATGTTGTTCGCGTATACAATGCCAAGTTTATCGAATCATCGTAGTATATACGTATTGAGAGACAAGACGCCGAGAGGTTATAATCTTCTCCGTCGGGTCGATCGCGATAAAACGGTTTTTTTAGCCAACTCCTTCCAACAAGCACCATATAGATAGGAGGTAAGCAAATACCTCCAAACAAGCCCTCGCCCCCGGCAAGCGAGGGCTTTTTGCCGTTCTTTGCAAGACATCCAACGCTGTGCGAATCACGATAAATCGGTCTTCTAGGCGCCCAGAAGGGCGCCTAGATTGGGTTGGGTGCTTTATTGCCGCGGCGTGACGCCTTGTGAAATATTGTCGAGGCGTTTGAGAAAGAACCACTCCTCTATCTCGCTTTTCAGCGTCCGGTGCTTGCGGTAGAGCTCCAGGGCGCGTTCCCGGTTTATCGGTTTTTTGGACATTTCAGATCGCAGTTCGGTCAAAATACCGATCGCTTCGGAGCGCTTGGCGATGATCTCCTGCGGCGCCTCCGCGTCAAGCCTTCCCCAACCGTGATGACCGCCGCGCCACTCGCCGTCCGTTTCGCCGTCGAACCGGCCGCTGCCGTGAGGGCCGAACCCGCCGTCCCCGCCGGGCCGCCAGCCGCCATGAGCGAAGGCTGTTCCGACGAAGACGAGGATGGAGATTGCCGCGATGGTTAGAAGAATTTTTTTCACTGTTTTGTTCCTCCCTTTTTGCCCGAGCCGGGCGTTTTTTCTGTAAGCGTATGATAATCTTTTGCGCCGTCCCCGCGCATTGCGGAAAATTTCAGTTGTGTTATTGTTGGACTTGACAATTGTACAGAGGCGCCTTCTCTGTTATCGTTTGCCCGTCACACTCTGCCGTTTATGAATGCTTGGGAGGCGAACTGTCATGATAAAAATTTTGCTTGCGGACGATCATCCCCTCACCAGGGCGGGGCTTGCGGCGTGGATCGACGGGGAACCGGATTTTGAGCTTATCGCGGAGGCCGGAGACGGGGAATCCGCGTGGAGGGCGATGTCGGAGTTCAAGCCGGACGTGGCCCTGCTGGACATAGAGATGCCGAACGGCACCGGCATTGAGATAGCGGAGAGGGCGACAAAGGCGAAACTTCCGGTCAAGGTTGTCATGCTGACGGCTTACAGGGCGCAGCAGTATGTGATGGCGTCGCTGCGCGCCGGCGCGTCTGGGTTCGTGCTGAAGACCGCGCCTTTCGATCAGATCGGCTCAGCGGTTCGAGCCGCGTCGGAGGGCAGACTTTACCTCGACGCGTCCGTCTCGCTGGCAGGGGGCTTCGCGGAGCCGGAGGAGCTGTCCGCGCGCGAGAAGGAGGTGCTGCTCTGCGCGGCTCAAGGTATGACCGGGCACAAGGTCGCCTCCGAACTTTCGATAACGGAACGGACCGTTCAGGCTCATCTCGCCTCCGTCTACAACAAGCTCGGCGCGAAGAACAAGACAGAGGCCGTTCTGCTGGCCCTCAAGCGCGGAATTATCTTTCTCGACCAGCTCAATATAGATGAAGGAGAGGACGCCTTGCGTTGAGGAAACGCGCCCTCCTCTTCCTCATGCTCCTCGTGACTGCGCTCACGGCATTGACCCTCTTCGTCTCGATTTATGCTTTCAAAGAGCAGGAGAGCGTAACAGACTCGATGCTCAGCGCTTACGTCTCCGATATAGCGGAGAGTTTCGCCGAAAATTGGCGTTCGAGGGCCGCTGATAACTGGAGGGAGCGTTGGGATCAGCGCTTCGGGAATTTCGGAAACGGCGGGGATACGCATCATGGCCGTTGGGGTGACGGGGGCGGACGCATGGGAATGCGCCGGGGGTTTTTCTTCCGTATGTTCTCAATGGATCCGTCCCTGCGGTCCGGGGGCCTTCTCATTCTCGATCCCGGCGGGCGCCCGCTGGGAGGTTCGGCCGGGGCGGAAGCGCTTGTCTCCCTCTGGAGGGAGGAGATGATCCCCGGCGTTCCCACGGAGGTCAAGGACGGGAGCGGAGCGCGTTATCTCGTCGTGATCCGTGAGCTCGAGAGCGGTAATTATCTCCTGGTCGCAGCGTCCAAGACGAACCTCCAGAGTTCGATATCCAGGGTGTGGAACGTCTGGCTAATCCTCGTCATGGCGTCGTCGTCGGCTGTCCTGGCGGGCATAGCCGCGCTCTGGAGGTACTTCGTGATGCCGATACGCGATATAGTCGAAACCATAGACAGGACGAAGTGGGGTGTTGACGCGCCAAGTTTCGGGCGTTCGCCGCTGTTCGAGGTGGACGCTCTTTCCGGAGTGATAGAAAAATCGGCTGTGGACGCCGTGGCGAAGGAACAGCTCCGTCTGAGGTATATAAGCGATATAGTGCAGGTTCAGGAGGAGGCGAGGCGGCGTCTTGCGCGCGAATTGCACGATGGGCCGCTCCAGTCGGTAGTGGCCTCCATCAAGCGCGTTCAGCTCGCTCAGCTCGCGTTGAGCGGCGGCGGAAGCGCAAGGGATAAGCTCGACGAGGCCGAGAGGGTGTCCCAACAGGCGGCTGACGAGATACGCAACTACTGCGACGAGTTATCGCCGTCGTGGCTGGCGCTGGGAATCTCTTCGGCGCTGGAGGAGATGGCGGAGCGCCTGTCCGACGCGTACGGCGCAATGATAAACGTGTCGGCGGCCGACGTCGATCTCCCGGAGGAGTACGCGCTCTCTATAATCAGGATATTGCAGGAGGCCGTCTCGAATTCCGTGCGCCACGGAGGGGCCGGCGTCATAGACGTAAACCTCGCTTTCGAGGGAGATGATCTCGTCTTCAGGGTGTCGGACGACGGCAGAGGTTTTTCGTCGGCGCCGCCGTCTGACTTCGAGAAGCTGAGGCTGGAGGGACACAGAGGCCTGTCCAATATGCGCGAGCGCGTTCAGCTCCTGGGTGGAAGGCTCGACATAGACTCCCGGCAGGGCGCCGGATGCTC
>JAISQP010000233.1 GCA_031274115.1 Synergistaceae bacterium | reverse complement strand
AAATGTTCACGATAACCCAGACTTACAGCGTCCTCATGATCGTCGTCGTGGGCGGCCTCGGCTCCATGACGGGCAGCATAGTCGGCGCGATCCTGGTGACGACGATGCTGGAATGGCTTCGCTTCGTCGAGAACCCGGTAACGATCGGCGCCTTTTACCTGCCTGGAATACCCGGAATGAGGATGGTCATATTTTCTCTGCTCCTCATCATTGTGATAATCTTCCGCAGGGAGGGCATAATGGGGATGAGGGAGTTCTCCTGGAGCTGGCTTCTCCGCGACGCCGGAAAGGACGGCGCGAGATGAGCGGCCGGGAGAATACCGCGCTCCGTCTTCAAGAAATCACCATCAGGTTCGGAGGGCTCGTGGCCGTGAGCGACCTCACCATGTCGGTTCCAAGGAACGGCATCGTCGGCCTCATTGGGCCCAACGGCGCGGGCAAGACTACGGCCTTTAACATAGTGACGGGGTTCTACAAACCGACGGCGGGAAGCGTCGAGTTTCGCCGCCGGAACGGAGAGACAGTCGAAATTACCGGTCTTCCTCCGCACAGAGTCTGTGAGCTGGGGCTCGCCAGAACCTTCCAGAATATCCGCGTCTTCGGCAACGAGAGCGCTCTCGAAAACGTGATGATAGGAAACTACGTCCGCCAGAGGGGGCGCTGGTGGATGAACATCGTTCCTTTCACTTTCCCCGGAGCGGCGCGCGAGGAGGAGGAGATCCGCGCAAGCTCCCTCGAACTTCTCGAGAAGCTCGGTCTTGGAGGCTACGCGAACTCCCCCGCGTCATCGCTTCCCTATGGGGCGCAGAGGCGGCTCGAAATAGCGCGCGCCCTCGCGACAAAACCGGAGTTTCTGCTGCTGGACGAGCCGGCGGCCGGGATGAACCCGCAGGAGTCCTCTGAGCTTCTGAACTTCATCCGCCGGCTTCGTGACGAATACGACCTGTCCATACTCCTGATAGAGCACGACATGAAGGTCGTTATGGGTGTCTGTGAGCACATCTGGGTCCTCGATCAGGGGATCCTCATCGCCGACGGAGCGCCGGAGGAAATAAGGACGAACGCCAAGGTCATCGGGGCGTATCTGGGAAAGGAGGCCGCCCATGCTTGAGATAAAAGGCCTCGAGGTTCATTATGGAGGTATAAACGCCGTAAGGGGCGTGAACCTGTCCATAAAACGCGGCGAGATCACGACGCTGATAGGAGCGAACGGCGCCGGCAAGAGCAGCGCGATAAGGGCGATCGCCGGCCTCGTGAAGGGCTGCAGGGGGAATATCACCTACGTCCGCGCGGACGGAAGAGAGATCGAGCTGCTCGGCAAACCTCCGGAGGCTATGGTAAAACTCGGCATCGCTTTGAGCCCCGAGGGCCGAAGAATTCTGCCGCACCTCACGGTGGAGGAGAACCTTCTGCTGGGAGCTTATATCTTAAATGACAACGTAAAGATCTCGGAGAACCTGGAGTATGGCTACACGCTCTTTCCGCGCCTCAAGGAGCGCAGAAAGCAGAAGGGCGGCACGCTCTCCGGCGGCGAACAGCAGATGCTGGCTGTCGCTCGCGCGATGATGAGCCGTCCGGAGCTTCTTATGCTCGACGAACCTTCTCTGGGGCTGGCCCCCATACTGGTCGACGAGGTCTTCGAGACTATAAAGGAGATCAACCGCGAGGGGCGCACGATCCTGCTAGTGGAGCAAAACGCCTTCGCGGCCCTGAAGATAGCGAACAGGGCCTACGTCCTGGAGGTCGGGAGCGTAACGATCGAGGGCACAGGAGAAGAGCTGCTCGCAAACCCGAAAGTCAAGGAGGCCTACCTGGGCGGGTAAAACGCGTTTTGCCCGAGGCCGCGCAGAAACCGTCGAGGTTGTAACCGTTACCCTTCAGGCCTCCAGTAATAAATCAGCCTTCTTAGAGGCTGATTTCAGCCTCCTGTCAACTTTTCCATCTCCTTCATCCGGCGGCGGATCCGCGCCGATGAGGCCAAGCTCATACGCCTTTATGACCGCGTCGGCTGAGTTGTTTACTCCAAGCTTTTTGTACGAGAGCATAGTGTGAACTTTGACCGTGTTGAGAGAGAGATTGGCGGCCTCGGCAATCTCCGGGTTGTTGTAGCCCTTCGCCAGATACCATATCATGAGTTTCTGCTGGCGCGAGAGCCTCACCGGCCTCTCCTCGAGAGCCGCGGCGATTCCGGCGTGTTTTTTGGAGTGAGCGTAAGCGGCGATGAGAAGCTGTTTCAGATATCTGGAGTTGAGTTTACCTCCGTAATCCTCTTTGTCCGTTACGACGATAAGCCGCTTTACGATGGGAAGAAGCGATCCGCCCTCGTTTGCGAATACCCTGATAAAGGCGTAATTCTGAACGGAGAGGAGCGCGTCCTCCAGGCGCTTGGAGGCTGGCTCCCTTTTGCCCCTGTGCCACTCCAGGATAGCCATGAGGGCGAGAGCCTCGGCCCTGTCTACGGTCCTTCCGAAATCTTCCGTGAGCGCGATCAGCCTCTCGATATATCCCCGGGCCCGTTCGAAAGAATCCGTTATCATCAAGGCCCTCGCCGTCGTGAAATGCTGAAAAATTTCGTGCTGCTCGAGCGGAGAGTCCGGAGCTACGTAGTACCCGCCCAGCCATTCGGAGGCGGCCTCCCGTTCGCCGTCCGACATTCTCAGCTTCGCCTCGTACGCGAAGAAATTCGGACCGAGGTGAAAGGCCTTCTTCAGATCGAGGTCCAAAGCGATCTCTCTCCTTTTCGAGAAGGCCTCGTCTCTGCGCCCCATCGCCTCGAGCGCCGAGGCCGTCGCCATTTTGGCGATGAAAGCGAGATCCGGAGCGTCGACGTCGGAAAGACAGGCTTCGCACCGTTCCGAACGGCTCAGCGACTCGGAGAGCATGTTTTTTTCATACAAAACCCCGGCCGCGAGAGCGTTCTCTAAAACCGCCGCGACGTTGGAAGGGAGGGCGGACGTCAGTCTTCTGAAAGCTGAGGTATCATCAGGAAGACCTGGAAATGTCGAGAGCTCCCTCGCTCCCCTGTGAAAAAAAGGCAGATTACCGGTTATCGCCGGAACGAGAAACCCGGCGCTTATGTCCGCTCGCTCCCCGCTGATCCCGCGGACCTTCTCCCGCACGTTATCGAGGGAAACTCTCCTGTCCAGGGCCATGGTCCAGTTAAGCGTCCCCGAAAACTCTATCTCCGGCAAAACCTCGTATAAGCGGTCGAAAGCGTTGTCGGCGGCGCCGGCGGTCCCGATGTGGTTGAAATACCACGCAAAAAGAACCGTTATGCCAGGGTTCTCATACTTGAACCGTTCCGGAATCCCCGCGAAACGCGCGCGAAACATCCCGGTCCAGGACGCTATCGATTCGACTTCTTCTCTCGGGAGTGTGACGGAGATAGCTTCGGCGACCAGCTCTGAGTTCTCGCTTTTTATCGCGCAATGAAGGGCGCGGTCGTTTTTTCCGGCGTCGAGGTAATGACGAGCCGCCGTTTCATAGAGAAGTCTCGCGTCAACTTCTCCTTGCTCTCTCAATGTCTCCAGGAGGAAATCCCTCGCGATCGGGTGATATATATAACCGCCTCCCGCAGCCGTTCGCACGAGCGGGCTGTTTTTTACGAGCCGTTCGAGCACCTTGACGCTCGCGAGGTCGCCGGTGAGGGCGGCGCAAAGTCCGGGCTCGATTTCCTCGACTATACACGTCCTGAGAAGCAGCGTCCTCGTCCCGTTATCGGCGTAGTCCCACAGGTGCGCCTTCATGCCTTTTCTCAGGACATCTTCCGCTCCGGATTGACTGAGCGAGACGATGTTCGACGCCGCAAGCGCGCCTACCGCGATCGGCCAACCGCCGCTGGCCTTCCTCACGAATCGCGCTTCACTGTAAGAGATACTGCCGCCAAACGCCGCAAAACAGTCGCGCACCTCCCTGAACGAGAACCGAAGCTCCTTCTCTCCAACTCTCAAAATGGCCCCGCAATCGAGCGAAAGCGCGCTAATGACCTTTTTCGACTCCCTGCCGAGCAGCATCACCCGATAGCTGTCCGGAAGATTTTCCAGAACACCGGAGAGCGATCTGAGGATTTTTTCGTTCTGTATCAAGTGAACGTCGTCTATTACAAGCGCCCTCAGCTTACCGGAGCGCTCCTCCTTCGAGAGTCCCGAAATCGCTATGGACGAGTGTTCCACCGGGGACGCGTCGAATTTTTCGTTCGAGAGCGCCAGAGAGAGGCTGGCGCTCCTGGGATGAGCTTCCAGAAGAGCCCTGCACAAGCTCCTGTAAAACTCGGAAGGCGAGAGGTTGTATACGTCGAGCGAGAGCCACGCCGTTTTACTTTTTTCTTGCGCTAACCACATCGAGACGGATATAGTCTTTCCAAAACCCTCTGGAGCGAATATTTGGAAAAATTTTTTGTCGATGTTATCAGAAAAAATTTTAAAAACGCCTGGCCTTGATATATATCGATCATATTGCGCCGGCAAAACAAACCGATATTGCGAATTCTTGGCCGTACGCATAATATCGCCCCCGTATAAGGAAAAAATTATTTCATTAGCAAAAAAACATAAAAAACGCGTTATAATTTAATGCTTCTGTAATTTTATCAAAAAAATAA
>JAISQP010000200.1 GCA_031274115.1 Synergistaceae bacterium | reverse complement strand
CCGGTCTCGCCTACTCGGTGGTGCGAAACGCCCTCTATAAGGTGCTTAAGATACGAGACGCGAGCGAGCTTGGAGACCGCATAGTCGTTCAGGGCGGCGCTTTCAAGAACGACGCGCTTCTTCGCGCCTTCGAGCTCGCTGCAGGACGGGAGGTGACGCGTCCTGAGATGTCGGAGCTCATGGGGGCGTTCGGCGCCGCCCTGCTTGCCAGGGATGCGTGGGGGACACTGAAGACAGGCGGGGGAACGCCGGGAACGCTTATTGGGAAAGGCGCGCTCGAGTCGTTCAGCTCCGAAGTAACGACCCACCGCTGCGCCGGATGCGGCAACAGGTGCATACTGACCAACACGAGCTTCGGAGATGGCAGGAGCTACGTAAGCGGCAACCGCTGTGAGCGCGGAGACTTATCCTGCAAGAGGGACTCGGCAAAAAAGAACCTTCCGCCAAACATCTTCGAGCTTAAGTACAAAAGGCTTTTCGGCCACTACATGCCCGCGGATGCGAAGTCCGCCGCGAGAGGCGTCATCGGGATTCCGAGGGCGCTCAATATGTACGAGAACTATCCGCTGTGGTTCACGCTCTTTACAAAACTGGGCTTCAGGGTAGAGCTTTCATCAGCTATACCGGATGAAAGCCTGGGGATCGACACGATACCGTCCCAGACAGTATGCTATCCCGCGAAGCTCGCGCACCGTCACATAGCTGATCTGCTTCGGCGTGGAGTCAAGAGGATATTTTACCCGGTTATCTTAAAGGAGATCATTGAGTTCGCCGATTCTCATCAGCACTTCAACTGTCCCGTTGTGACCGGTTACCCGGACGTCGCGTTCCTCAACATGGACGGTCTGCGCGGCGACGGTGTGGAGTTTCTCCGCCCGGCGCTGCCTCTGGACTCCCCGAAGAGGATGCTGTCCGCGCTCGCCGAGTTGCTCGCACAGTATGGCGTAAGCAGACGCGAGTTGAGGGGCGCCATTGACAGCGCGTACGACGAGATGAAGTCCTTTAAGCGCGACATAGCGGGCTATGGGCGTGAGGCAATCAGCTGGATGAAGGAAAACGGCGCCATCGGTATAGTTCTTGCCGGGCACCCGTACCACCTCGACCCGGAGGTCAACCACGGAATACCGGAGCTCGTGAACAGCTACGGAGTGGCTGTGTTCACCGAGGACTCGGTCTGCGGAAGGGCGGAAGAGATCGGAGGGGTCGACCCGATGTACGTCGTGGACCAGTGGAGTTATCACTCTCGCCTTTATAGAGCTGCTTCCGTCGTAGCCAGACACCCTGACTTCAGAGACGTCCAGATGGTGCAACTCAACTCGTTCGGCTGCGGGCTCGACGCAGTCAGCTCCGATCAGGCCGCCGCCCTGCTGGAGAGTCGCGGCAGGCTTCACACGCTAATAAAGATCGACGAGGGGAAAAACAACGGCGCGGTCAAAATCAGGATAAGGTCTCTGCTCGCCGCGGCGAGGACGGGCAAAGACCTGACGCAAGTCCGACGCGGCAGTCCTGAGAGGTTAGGAGCTCCTTCGTCCTGCGCCGCGAAAGGACCTGACCCCGCGCGAACCATACTATGTCCGCCCCTGTCGCCGCACCATTTTCAGTTTCTGGAGACCGCGTTTCAAACCGCCGGCGTGAACTTTCACGTCCTTCCGGAGGGTTCGCGCGAAGCTACGGAGATCGCTCTGAAGTACGTCAACAACGATGCGTGCTACCCCGCGATGTTCGTCGTCGGCCAGTTCTTGCAGGCGCTCAGGAGCGGGGAATACGACCCGGATTCGACGGATTGCCTCTATGCTCAGACCGGGGGGGCTTGCCGCGCCAGCAATTATGTCCCTCTTTTGAGGCGCGCTCTCGACTCTGCGGGTTACCCCCAAGTGCGAATCTTAGCCGCCAACGCTCAGGATAACGGCGGAGCGGAGAGGTTTTCAGTCCCAGCTGGCGTCTTTTGGCGCTCTATTCTCGCAATTATGTACGGAGACTTGCTCATGAGGCTGTCTCTTCGTACTCGCCCGTACGAGATCGTACATGGCGCCGCCGACGCCTTGTACGAAAGCTGGGTTGCGCGCTGCCGCCGGAATGTCGCCGACGGAAGCTGGCGCCAGTACAGGACGGACGTGAAGGATATGACCGAAGAGTTTGCGGCCCTGCCGATAGACCCGAGGCCTAAGCCGCGTGTGGGCATCGTCGGCGAAATACTTGTAAAATACCATGCGAACGCCAACGAACGCCTTGTCGAAATAATCGAGACTGAGGGAGGCGAGGCTGTGACGCCGGACTTAGCAGGTTTTTTGTTCTACTGTTTATACGACCCGGTTTTCGCCCACAAAAAACTCTCCGGCAAATTGCTCCCCAGATTAGGCGGCCAGACAGGAATCACCGCGCTCGATTTTTTGAGGCGTCCGATCGCAAGGGCGTTAAAGGGGACTCGCTTCGGCGAAATTCACGACGTCTACGACATGGCAGACCAGGCCGCGACGATGATATCCCCAGCCAATCAGGGAGGAGAAGGCTGGCTGCTCACCGCTGAGATGATGCGGCTCATTGAGGACGGGGTAAACAACGTCCTCTGCGTCCAGCCGTTCGCCTGCCTGCCGAACCACAT
>JAISQP010000196.1 GCA_031274115.1 Synergistaceae bacterium | reverse complement strand
TTGCCGTTCTCGTCGGTGCGCACGTTTCGCGGAGGCAATTGTACCGACAGATTGGCGAGAGGGTCTTCTCCCCACACTATGTCGCCGTTTCCTCCCGCGGGCGGCGTCGCGTCATCCGCTGAAACGCTCTTATTTCTGCTTTCAAGGACTACTAAGTCATTATCAGCATCATCCGCTCCTGTTGTGGACTCGCTTTGAGGAGCGTCAGCCGCGGAGGCGATTTCAACTCTGGGCGTCTCCTCGCGAAAGATGAACACCAGCGCCAAAGAGGCCAGAACGAAGGCAACCAAGGATATCTTGATATTCCGAGACATTTAATCAGCTCCTATCCGTCATTCAATTATCAAATTTTGTTCTATGTCGTAATCGGTTATATAAACGCCGAGCGGATTGCTCATAAGGTTAGTGAAGTCAGCCGGAGGAGAGATCGAAACGGTAAAGAGGCCGACATACGAATTTTCCTTGACGCTCTGATTCTCTGTCTCCGTCACCTCCGTCCACCTGGCCTGGTATGTATGCGTGGTGAATGGAATGATAGACTCTATCTGGACCATGACGGGAAACGGAGCGCGCGTCGGCGGATTTTTGCTGAAATAGTCGTTCAGACGCCTGGCAGCGGAGCTCCCCTCCGCGATAGAGCGATATGCGTGCTCCGAGAAGATCAGCTGCGCCTCTCTGTCCAGAAGCCTCGTCCTGCTGTTGAAGATAAACAAACCTATCTGAGAGAAAATAACCCTCTGGTCGACGTTCGACGCGTCCACCATCTTAACCGGCACAGCGTAGCCCTGTTTGTCCACCTGGATGACATAAGGCTGTATTTTAACGCTCATCGCGAGGATTATATTGCCTGCCACGCTGAAGGTCAGCAGGATCATCATCGTAAGCGTAGCCAGACGCCACTGTGAAACGGCGGACGCAAGCCCCTCGTAGATATCCGCGTGTCTTTTTTTCGACTTCAGCCAAGGGTTGTTTACAAACGCATCCTGTGCGGTCTTCTCCGCCGCCGGCATCGAGATAAATTCAGGCTGTTTCACGCCCGCGGATTCGGCCGACTGAGTCCCGTCCCGAGTTTTTTCCGCGCCTTGATCGGTTTTTTTACCGCGCTTGAACAATGAAACCATCTACTCACTCCTCCCAATTTAAGGTCTAAAGAAAGGCTGATTTATCGTCAGATATCTCCCGTATTCTGTATCTGATCCATCATGTCTTTTATGACAGCCCTTTGCATCGGCTGCATCGCGGCGTTGGGCGCCCCGCTGTTTCCCTGGGACATGACCGCGCCGGTCGAAATATCAGCCGCGAGAGTTTCTCTTATCGCCGACCGCATTCGTTCACTCGACGAACCGGAAAGGTCTCCTGATAAATTAACCGATATATCCACACTCTCGACATTCGTCCCCCCTGTGTGTGAAACTTGCCGAGCGCCTCGGCGCGCAGTCGGTTCATGGTCAGACGGCTCGCCAGGTTCACCCCTGGGACCGGTTTTACCTCGCAACGCGTCTCTTCTCGGCGGACGGGGCTCTCCTGGCAGCCCAGTCTCATCCGGCAGCGCGTCTCTTCTCGGCGGACCTTGCTCTCCTGGCATCCCGGTCTCATCCGGCAGCGCGTCTCTTCTCGGCGGACCTTGCTCTCCTGGCATCCCGGTCTCATCCAGCGTCGAGTCTCTTCTCGGCGGACGGGGCTCTTCGGGCAAACCGGACTCAGTCGGCGTCACGCCTCTTCTCAGCAAATCGAGTTCTTCAGGCAGCCCGGACCCGCCCGGCGTCGAGTCTCTTCTCGGCGGACGGGGCTCTTCGGGCAGCCCGGACTCAGTCGGCGTCACGCCTCTTCTCAGCAAATCGAGCTCTTCAGGCAGCCCGGACCCGCCCGGCGTCGCGTCTCTTCTCGGCGGGCGGGGCTCTTCGGGCAGCCCGGACTCAGTCGGCGCCACGCCTCTTCTCAGCAAATCAAGCTCTTCAGGCAGCCCGGACCCGCCCGGCGTCGAGTCTCTTCTCGGCGGGCCGGGCTCTCCGGGCAGCCCGGACTCAGTCGGAGTCACGCCTCTTCTCAGCAAATCAAGCTCTTCAGGCAGACCGGGTTCAACCGGCGTCGAGTCTCTTCTCGGCGAACGGGGCTCTTCGGGCAGCCCGGACTCAGTCGGCGTCACGCCCTTTCTAGGCAAGCCGGGCGTCTCGGACCAACCCGGCATACCGCCGGGACCCGTTGCGCGCGAGCGCTCCGTGGGGCCGGCAAGCCGGGCGTTCACCTGTATGTCCGGTATTTCAGAAAAAACGGCGCTTACGGAAATACCTGAAGCGATATCGGAGAGTTCGCCTCCGGAAAAACCGCCGCCCCACGCTGTTTCGCCTGGCACTCCAGCGGTCAGCGCGGATTCCAGGTAATTGTCTCTCCCGCCGCGATCGTCAAATTCAGCGGGTTCCTGCTGCTGCTGCTGCACAGCGAGCAGGTCATCGGAATAACTGCCGCCGGGTCCCTGATTACCCGCTCCCGCATAGGAGAACCTTCCCAAATTGCTGTCAAGTTCGAGGGGAGACGCGCTCTCGAACCACGCTCCGGATACCAGGGAAGCGGCGAAATCCGGGATCTTTTTGACGGCGACGAACGTCAGGACCGAGAGACCGGCCAGGTTGAACATGTGCAGGAAAAATCCCTCCGTCCCAACCGTCGAGACGTCGGAGACGCTGATCTGAAGGCCGTCCAGAAGCTCTGACGAGACGCCCAGGACGATTTGAAGGCACGTCATCTTAAAGCCGACGGAAATGAGAACTCTCACGAAATTTTCAGCAAATTTTTTAGACCAGAGCGAACCTCCGAGCCCCAGGAGGATCACCCCAACCGGAACCACTATGTAATACTCGATCAGGTACACCGCCGCGAAGGCCGCGGCAAAGGCGAACGCGACGAGCGTCAGCGCGTATGGGACTACTGCCCACAGCGCGCCCGATACTCCCAGCGTAAAAGCGGTTTTCGTGGCGCCGTACACTATCGCGACACCCTTGGAAAAGACGCCGGCCGGGTTTATGTACTGATATCCGCTCGCGGCGCCCAGGGCTCTCAATCCGTTCGCGACGATCCAATTCCCCAGAACCGGGGCCTGCGTCAAAAGCCAGTAGAAGAGACCGATGAACATGATCTCTCTCACCGCCGTCCTGGCAAAGGAGAAGAACGAAAAGTCGCCCGACAGGAGAAGCCTTAATCCAGCCCACACAAACTGTATGAGCGCCAGGATCCAGAAAAGCCGCATCGCCGCTCCGGCGAAAGCCGTCCTGACGCTGTCGCTCCTGCTGACGAACTCACTGATAAAAGAGTCAACGGCGTCCGCGCCGTCGCTCGTCGACCAAGCCGCAAAAGAGGGAGAGGCCGCGCATAACGCGGCCGCGATCAGAAGCGCGGTCAGTAATTTACGCCAGCGCTTTGAGAACCCCATGTCCCTATCCCCTCCGCAAAGGACGCTTCGCCGTCAGCATCCTCCTGCATCTCGTCGAGAGCGTATCTGGCCTCCGCCTCCAACCGTCTTTGCATATCGATTCGCAGACGGACAAGCTCCTGATTGAAAAAATTCGAAGTCTGACTCCCGGCTTGCAGAACCTGACGATATCCGTACGCCGCGAGGGACGCCTCGTTCAGCTCTTCTATCTCCTCCTGCGATTCGAGGATTCCTTCCGCCTCGCTGTCGTTCGCCTCGAATACCCCATAGGCGTATTTACGCCCATCCGAGGCCCTTTTTTCGTAATCCCCCTCGAAATCCGTGTATCGTCCCGGCCGCGCCTCTCGATATCCGGGGTTTTGCGCGTCGAACAACTCCCTCGAAAGGTCCTCCGCGAATGAGAGGGCGCCGCTTGACGAGAGCGCGCCAAAGAGCGCGTCTACCCCGTCCGTCCGGTCGGTCCAGACCACGTCTTCGAGCGCCTCGTGGTCGGCGTCATAACGCTCGTCGCTGAGTTCGGACTCCCGTTTTTCCTCGTTATATTCCTTGTACGCATAAACTAAAGACGCTATCTTCAGTATCGCGATAGCTCCGCTAGCTACGGTGTTCGCGGGGCCCAGCGCCTCTCCGGCCTCGGCGCGGCGCTGAAAGACGGGACAATTGGCCAACATGGCCAATATAAGCAAACGACAGATAAATTTTTTCGCGCTGTTTTTCATCTATATCGTCAATAACCTCTGCCGGCGCTTTGAGACTTCCATTTTCCTACCGACTGCTTCAAAGCCGCTCGGGCGTCTATCCTCTCCTGAATTTCGTCGAAATTGAACTTCGCCGCCGCTTCCGCCTCTCTCGCCGCGTCCGTCCTCAGCTTCGATATTTCCTGGTTTGCCGCGTTGCGCGTCTGATTGCCGGCCTGCATGAGCTGTCTGTAGTAGTAGGCGTTCAAGGACGCGTCCTTCAGGCGCCCGAACTTGTCCTGCCCATTCAGAACGCCCCGCGCTTCGCCGTTATTGGCGGAGAGGACCCCGTAAGCGTATTGCATCCAATTATTCATCCGTTTTTCGTAAAGCGCGGCAAAATCCACATACGCCGCGTCGCCGGGCCCGTCCAAAAAGGAGGGGTTCTGCTCGTCGAACTTCTCCGTCGAAAGGTCCTCGACGAATGAAAGCGCCTCATCCCCTGACGCCAGATCTCTGTAAAGGCCTTCGATATCGGCGGTTATATCGCTCCAGACGACACTCGCAAGCGGCTTATGGTCGTTTTCCCAATCCTGGTCTATCCTCTTGTTCCTTTCCATCAACAGGTTATAATCCTTAGCCTCGGTCGTTACAATCTGTATCTCTAAGGCAATTTCAGCGAGCGCGGTACCCAGCAGGCCATACTCCTCTCCCGTGATTGTCGCCTCGAGGGCCGCTATTGCGGCTAGCTGCCCCGCAACCTGCCCGGCCCCGGCGTTTTTTGGGGTGGACGCCGTTAAAACAGCGAAAACCAAAAGGCAGCAGAGCGCGCGTACGACCCGTTTTTTCGCTGCGGCGCCCTCAGTACGCTCGGCCATTGCTCTGGCCTTTCCACTTTGTAACGGCCTGTTTGAACGACGCGTGAGCATCGGCTCTCTCCTGCCTCGCGTTCAGGGTGAACACGGTCTGGGATTCAATCTGACGCTGGATGTCTATCCTGACGTTGGATACTGTCTGGTTCGTAAAATTGGCGATCTGGTCGCTTGCCTGAGAGAGCTTGCGATAGTATCCGGCGGCAAGTGACGCGTCGTTGAGCTTTTTTATAAACGTCTGCGAGCTCACGACGCGGTGAGCCTCGTCGTTGTTGGCGGACACGACCCCGTAGGCATACCGCTGAAATTGCCCTATCCGGTCCTTATACGCCTTGGAAAAATCAATATAGCCGTCGTCCGGGGCGTTTCTGTAACCAGGGTTCTGTTCTTTGAACTTTTCATAGCTGACGGTTTCGGCAAACGAGAGCGCCCCGGCCGCGGAAAGCTTCCCATAAAGCGCCCTGATGGCGTCTGTCTGGTCGCTCCAGACGATATATCCGTTCTCCAGCGCCTCATGGTCCAAAGCGTAATTTTCCTTGTCCCTCTTCTCAGTCTCCTGCAGCAGATCATACGTGTCATTGACTGTGTCCAATATATCTTGTTCTACTGTAAGGCCATACGTCTCCAAAGCTAACAAAGCCCCCAGTTCCCCGGCAAGCAGGCCGAGTTCGCCGATTATCTTGTTCAGATCCCCCGCGTCGGCCCGCGTCCGAAAAACGCTCCCCTGCAAAAGGAGAAGCGCGGCAAGACACACCGATATAAAGGTCCTTCCGGTCTTGCGCGCCAAGTTCAATAACCCCTTCCGAGGCTTTGAGTCTTCCATGATTTAATCGCTCCCTCGAAGGCGGACTGAATGTCGGTCCTCTCCTGCTGCTCGTTCAAGGCGTATTTGGTCTCCGCCTCTATATTCCTCTGAATATCTATCCTCAGCCT
>JAISQP010000075.1 GCA_031274115.1 Synergistaceae bacterium | reverse complement strand
AGGCGTAAGGACAAGCAGGTTCTCGACAAGAGCTGGATTGAAGACGTGCTGAAGCGAGGGACGGTAATGTGTCTCGGGCTCGCGGCGCCGGACGGCGACCCGTATGTGGTTCCGATGGGGTACGGCTACGATGAGGGGATTATCTACCTGCACGGAGCGATGACCGGTCTCAAGAACGACCTGATAGCCGTAAACCCGAGAGTTTCGTTCAACGTCTTCGTGGACGCCGAGGTGATAAGGTCCGAGACCGGCGTAGAGTTTTCGTCTAAATACAAGAGCGTTACCGGCTTCGGCGAAATAAGCGAGATAACGGACCTCGACGAGAAAAACCACGCTCTCGCCATTTTGATGAGGCAGTACAACGGCCCGCACGACGATCTCCCGGAGGAGAAAAGGAACTCCGTTTGGGTCGCGAAGATAGTCATCAGGGAAATGTACGGAAAATCGAGCGGCTATGCTAAGCTTTGACCATTAATACCACCTCGCTTAATCGGGTGTTATGAAGCCGCGAAGCGGGCAGTTTTTACGTAATATTTTCTTCTTGTATCCCAGTCTTTTGTTATAATCTCTGTAGACAAGACAGCGTGGAATACCGTGTATAAACTTTCTTCAGAAGGAGTTTTGCAGGTGATAATTACTGATAATACCCTAAATTTTTTATTTCAAGACATTAAGTGGAGGGAAGCTTTTGACTCGCTCTTCTCGAAATATTCCGACGCCCCGTTTATGGAGAATTTATCCGAATGCGTCGGCGTCATCACTGCCGCTGTGGACGAAGCTCCCGTAGGATTTGTCGTGATTGCCCCGAACGACAGGATCCTGCTCATAAACAAAGCGGCGGAACAGCTTTTTGAATTCGACAGGACGCGGGAGCCCGATATGACGTGGGCGAAAATGCGGCTGCGCAAGGACATGCGCTCTCATGACAGACGCCCGCTGACTGAAGAACTCGAACCGCTTTATATCGCGCTGCGCGAGAGGAGACGCAACAATACGAGCGTCCTGATAAAGTCTCTGGATTCGGATTTCGAAGAGTGGGTCTCCGTGACCGCGTTCCCGGTGATTAGCGCTAACGGACTTGTAATCGCCAGCGTAGCCGTAATGCAGGATATCTCGGATTATGTGGATATGCAGGAGATAATGCACGAACAGGCGATCCACGATCCGCTTACGGGGCTCTCGAACCGTACGCTGTTCTCCGGCAACCTTTCGATGGCTATAGCGAGAGCGCGGCGCGCAGGCGGCGGCGGCGCGGTGCTGGTCATCGACCTCGACAGGTTCAAGCAGGTGAATGTTGTACACGGCTACATAGCTGGGGACGATCTCCTGGCCAAGGTGGGGAGGCGTCTTTTTGCCGAGGTGCGGGGCACCGACACGGTTTCCAGAATTGGCGAGGACGAGTTCGCCGTCCTGTTGGCCGATATAGGAAATGATAGCCTTATGAAGATTGTCCCGGAGATTACGAAGAGAATCTGCGATTCGATCGGCGTAGTTTATCGGGTGATGGGCAGGGAGGTCAGCGTTACCGGGAGTATCGGGGCGACTTACTATCCTCAGGACGGAAATGACGAAAAGACGTTGATTTCTAACGCGGCTACGGCTATGTACTACGTCAAGACGCACGGGAGAAACGGCTGGAAATTCTTTCACGAATTGGATGAAGAGTTCAGGTAAAATAACGCAGTAACTTTTCCGCGATCCCTGGAGAGTCCATCTCGCTCAACGCTTTTTTTATTCCGTCACGCGTTTCGTAAGGCCTATTAGCGATGAAAAAATCAGCCCGCGCGCTGCCGAGCCCGGGGAGCGCCATTAGTTCCTCCTTGCCGCAGGAGTTGGCGTCGAGAGGATTTCTGACCGCAGTGAGCGACCTTCCCCCCCTCCCCGTCACCATCACGTCAGCCTTGTCTTTGGGTTCGAGGGACTTCGATACGACGCCCACGAGGGGGGCGTAGCTTCCCAGAGCCCTCCCGAAGACCACGTTCCCCGCCCTCTCCTCGGCTATGACGTCTCTTATGACGGTCCCGTCCGGAGCTACGCGCCCGAGCATCACAGGGTCCGCTTCTTTCCTGACCCACTCCCTCCACCTCCGGTAATCCCTCTCCTTGAGCCGGGACGGATTTGCCGCGAGCGCGCGTTCGAGGTTCGAGCCGGGAAGGACTATGGCGCGTCTGATGTTGATCCGCCTGACCGCGAGGTCCGACGCGAGGAGTTCCGTCAGAAACAGCCTGTTCTGCTCCAGCGTCTCCTTCGACTCCCCAGCGAGGCCGTATAAAAAATTCAGCCCCGGCAGAAGCGACGGCAGAGAGTTGGGCGTCTTCCTGACGCCTCCCGCCTCGTTTATGAGCCGGATGGCGGAGAGCGCCTGACTAAAGGAGACCTTGAGCGAGTTTGCCTTTATCACGGAGGGGTCCACGCTCTCTATCCCGAGCGACAGCCCGTCTCCAGCGGTGTTGTGGCGGGCTATGGCCTCGACGCACGCGCGCGACTCCTCCGGGAAGTTCGTTATAGTGAGGGGGTTGCAGTTGTCAGTATGGAGAACTTTCAACCCCTTCGCCGAAGCCCTTATCGACGAGTAAAGCTCCTCAAGCCGCGAGGGGTTCGGGCGGACGCCCCGCGGCGAGGGCTCTCCTCCCCACGCGAGGATGTTCGAGCATCTCCCGAGCCTGAACGCTCCGACCCCGACGGAGGAGATTGCCGAAATTTCGCGCGCGACGCCCTCGACGCCCCTCTCCTCGTACCTGGGAGAGCTTCCCTCCGCGCAAAACGAGCACCTCCCGTCGACCCTGTCGCAGCCTCGCGACAGCTCGATCTCCGCAATGACGTCGGGGTACGACGGATGACGCTTCAGTATCTCCGCGCCAAGGGCGGCTATCTCCTCCAGCCGGCGCGGGGAACGCGGCGCGTCCTCCAGCCACTCGCCGTTCCGGCAGAAGAGGTCGAGAGAAGCCTCCGGGTCTCCGTACGCGAGATAGTCCACGCCTTCGGGGAAGACCTTTCTGGCGGCGACTCCTCCTCTGAGAGCGTAACCGCTGCGAATCGGGCCTCCAAGGATGAGGACTCCCCTCCGGCGCGCGCCCGCGATGGTCTCGAGTTCGCGCAACGTGAGCGGCGAACCGCCGCGATATCTCCCCGGCACGGTCAGCCCCATGATTACGACTACTATGTCGGAGTCCGCGACGAGGGCGTCCGTCTCAGCCCTATTCCTTCGCCACGAGTCGCAGGTCGAGTACGCGGTCTCGAATCCCCGCGACGTCAAAACCCCCGCGCAGTATCGGACGTAGGGGGAGACGTAGGGCGGCACGCCGAAACACGCGGGCTCGTCGACGTAGCCGTCGAGGATGAGCGCGTTCATTTATTCAATCGCGGCGTCCTCGGCAAGTTCGTCGAGCTCCGAGAGCCACGCCGCGCAGGAGGCGTCGCTCGGCATCCGCCAGTCGCCCCGTGGCGAGAGGCTTACCGAGCCGATCTTCGGACCGTCCGGCAGACAGCTTCTCTTGTACTGCTGCGAGAAAAACCTCCGGTAAAACACCCCGAGCCATTTCAATATGACATCCCGCTGATACTCCTCGCCGAAGGCAATCGTTGCGAGGGCGAAGACCTTCTTCGGCGGGCGCCCCCAGCGGACGACGTGGTAAAGAAAGAAGTCGTGCAGCTCGTAGGGGCCGATGATGGCCTCCGTCCTCTGGTCGACGCCGCCCCCGGTGGAAGGCAGAAGCTCCGGGCTCACCGGGGTCGCGAGTATGTCCTCCAGCACCTCGGTGAGCTCGGGGGAGGTCTCCGCCGCGTATTTTACGATATGTCTCACCAGCGTCTTCGGGACGCCGGAGTTCACTCCGTACATGCTCATATGGTCGCCGCTGTATGTCGCCCATCCGAGCGCGAGTTCGGAGAGGTCTCCCGTGCCCACCACGATCCCTCCGGTTTTGTTCGCGAGGTCCATGAGCGTCAGCGTGCGCACCCTGGCCTGCGCGTTTTCGTAGACGACGTCGCGGACTTCCTCCGATTGCCCGATGTCCCGCATGTGAGCCCTCACTGAATTTGTGATGTCGATATAGAGGCACTCGACGCCCAGCGCCTCGCAGAGACGCAGCGCGTTCGATTTCGTGCGGTAGGTCGTCCCGAAACAGGGCATGGTGACGGCCACGACGTCCGACATGGGCTTGCCCATTTTTTTGATCGCCCTTGTGGTCACGAGAAGGGCGAGACAGCTGTCGAGCCCTCCGGATACGCCGATCACCGCGGTTTTCGCAGGGATGTAGGCTATCCTCTTCGAGAGCCCTGCGACCTGCATATCGAGGATCGCTTCGCATCTCGCGTTTTTCTCGCGTTCGTCCCGGGGGACGAACGGATGAGGGTCCACTGCCCGCGAGAGCGAAGTCCCGCCGACGTCGAGCGAAAACGGTATTACCGAGTACCCGGAGGCGTCATGACGCCATGTGTTCATGCGCCTGCGGTCGTAGATTATTGCGCTCGTGTCGATGTCGGCGGCGGCCCAACCGTCTCCGAACGGAGGGGATTCGGACAGCGTCTCGGCGTTTTCGCAGATTAAATTGTGTCCGGCAAAGACCATGTCCGTGCTGCTCTCCCCGGCGCCGGCGTCCGCGTATATGTAGCCGCAGACGAGCCGTCCGGATTGCCCCGCAATGAGCGAACGCCTGTAGGCGGCCTTGCCGATGATCTCGTCGCTCGCGGAGAGGTTCACGATGACGGTGGCTCCGGCCATAGCGTGGAATGAGCTTGGCGGCGCCGGGATCCACAGGTCTTCGCATATCTCGGCCGCGACGGAGAGGCTCGGCTCGTTTTCGCACTGGAATAGCAGCTTGGTTCCTATGGGAACGTCGCGTCCGCCGAAGCGCGCCGTGCGGGTCTCGCCGTCGGCGGGAGAGAAGTGGCGCAGTTCGTAAAATTCGTTGTAATTTGGGATATATGTCTTGGGAACGAAGCCGAAGAGCTTCCCGCAGCCGAATATGGCCGCGGTGTTGTACAGAAGCCCGCCCGTGGCGACCGGCGCCCCCGCCGCGACCAGCAGGGGGAGCGAGGAACTCTGTTCTACGAGGCTCATGAGCGCGTCTTCGGCGCTCTCGATCAGTTTTTGCTGCAAAAAAAGATCTCCGCACGTGTAGCCCGTAACGCACAATTCCGGCAGACAGAGGAGTCTGACGTCCTCTGCCGCGGCTTTTTTCATCAGGGCAAGTATCCGGCCAGCGTTGTATTCGCAGTCGGCTACCCTGATGGACGGCGTCGCGGCGGCGGCCCTGACATACCCGTTCAGCAGATGTCTCATCTATCCCGCTCCTCTCGCGCTCCGGCGCGGACGTTATGCGGAAATTATTATACAACACGCGCCGCCGTTTACG
>JAISQP010000054.1 GCA_031274115.1 Synergistaceae bacterium | reverse complement strand
AGTCTCAATATTATCCTCAACATATTACTTAAAGAAAAATAGATATTTTGCCGACGACAATACTCAAGTCGAGACTGTAATATCGCATAAGCTACAAAATATGGACATAGTCCCAAATTCAGCCTTTCTAAACGTATGTGTCGGTCGTTCGTTATAACTAAAATATAGAAGGGGGTTGTGCGAATGCGATCGTTCAAAGTGGAGCGCCCGCGGTCGCTGGATGGGGTGTTGGCTGTTGCCGGGGATTTGGACGCGCACGATGAAAAATTTATGTTTAAAGCGGGGGGAACAGACCTCCTCGTGTGGATCAAAAAGCGAGCGGTTTTTCCTGACTGGGTGGTCGACTTGACTCTCATCCCCGAACTCAGAGGGGTTGCCTTCTTTCCGGGCAGGGGGTTGCGCATCGGCGCTCTTGCCACGGTGAACGAAGCAGCGGAGAACCCTGACGTACAAAAAAACTACCCGGGGCTCTTCGACGCCTGTCTCTCGCATTCCGACCATCTCATCCGCAACAAGGCGACAGTCGCGGGGAATGTCGTCTCTTCAGTGCCGTCCGGCGATATGCTCCCCATTCTGGGCGCGTACGACGCGGAGGTTCATATAACAGGCGAGGGCGGTTCGCGGTTCCTCGTCATGCATGAATTCATCAAAGCTCCCCGAAAGACAGATCTTTTAAAGACGGAAATTGTCACGCATCTCTGGGTCCCAGCCGTCACAGGCAGATCTACGAGCTGCTATCTCAAACTCGGGAGGCGCAACTCGCTGGATCTCGCTCAGGTCGGCGTTGCGTGCGTCGCTATCGATTCGCCCGAGGTGAGGCGGTACCGGATCTCATGCGGCGCCGTCGCGCCGACCCCGGTCAGGGCTCGTGAGGCCGAAGAGATTCTCTGCTGCGAGCGCTCCCCGGGTGAAGAGATCCTGGAGAAGGCCGCGAAGGCCGCGAAATCGGCGGTAAATCCGATAACGGATGTACGCGCCAGCAAAGAGTACCGACTTGCGCAGACCGGAGAACTCGTAAAGCGCTCCGTATCGATCTGCGCCGCAAGGTTTTAAGGAGGCGCGAGGGATGGACTTTATACTTAACGGGCGAGCCGTAAAATTCAATGGGGCGGCGCACGTCACGCTCTTGCGCGCCCTTCGGGCAATGGGGACGACCAGCGTAAAGAGAGGATGCGAGGAAGGAGAGTGCGGCGCGTGCACTGTCCTGATCGACGGGCGTCCAAACAAATCATGTATGACGCTGGCTTACGAAGTGGAAGGGAAATCGGTCCTCACCGCCGAGGGCCTTGTCTCGCCGGACGGAACGCCGCACCCGGTTCAGAGGGCTGTTGTGGAGGAAGGCGCGATACAGTGCGGATTCTGTACCCCCGGCATGATAATCGCGGCCTATGCGCTCTTGTGCGAAAACCCGTCTCCGAGCGACGAGGAGATAAAACAGCGTCTCTCCGGCAATCTCTGTCGCTGCACCGGGTACGCCGGAATTTTGCGAGCCGTCCGCAAGGCTTCGGAGCTGATGAGGGCGCAGGTTGGAGAATGCCGCGTGGAAGGGGCGTGTTGCAAATGACCGCAAAGCGGACGATGACAAAGACAGGCGTTGGCGCGTGGATCGACAGAGCCTACGACGTGGAGAAGGCGAGCGGTTTCCTCCAGTACGCCGACGATCTCAGGTTCGGCGGCGACCTTCTCTTCGCCAGGGTTGTCCACTCGACTGTGGCGCATGGAGAGATAGTACGGATAGATACGGCCGAGGCGATGAAGGTTCCGGGGGTTGTAAAGGTCGTGGTCGGCAAAGACTTTAACTACTGTTTCGGGCTGTATCTGATGGATCGCAATCCAATGGCCGTGACGCACGCCAGGTACGTCGGCGATCCCGTTGCGCTCGTTATTGCCGAGTCGGAGGACGCCGCGGAGGAGGGCGTCTGCAAGGTGAAGGTTACCTACAACGAGCTGCCCGCTATTCTCGACCCGGTAAAGGCCGCGCAGGACAACTCCATCCTTGTGCATCCGAACCTCGGCGGCTACGAGAAGGTCGATTTCCTCAACCCGCAGCCCGGCACCAATATCGGCAATTGGTTCAAGATCAGGCGCGGCGATGTGGATAAGGCCTTCAAAGAGGCCGCCGCCGTGGTCGAAGAGATCGTCTCCTGCCCTCAGATCGCGCACGGTTTTCTCGAGCCGTTCTGCTGCGTCTGTCACGAGGATCCCTCAACCGGCAATCTGAGTATATGGAGTTCCGCTCAGTCGGCGTTCGCCGTGCGCGATATCCTGGCTAAAGGCTTGAATTACCCGCTGCACAAGATCAGGGTCATCGCGCCTCCGATCGGCGGCGGGTTCGGCGGCAAGGCCGGAATGACGATAGAGGCTCTCTGTCTGGCGGGCGCCATGAACGAAGATATCAAGGGCCGTCCGGTCAAGCTCTTTATACCGCGCGAGGAGGTCCTGACGACATGCGGCGTGAGGCAGGGCTACGTCTCGCGAATAGCCCTCGCCATCGACTCCGATGGGCTGATACAGGGGATAAAAAACACGTTCTACTTCGACTCCGGCATTTCGGCGGAGTACGGGTCCAACCCGGTTCGCAGCGCGGGTTATACATCGACGGGCTGCTACTACATACCGAACGTATGGACCGACAGTTACGCCGTCTACACGAACAAACCGTACGGAACGGCTTACAGGGGCTTCGGACTTCCTGAGCTGATGGGCGCCATGGAAGTTGTAGTGGATATCGCCGCGAAGAAGATAGGAATGGATCCGGTCGAATTCCGCCTTAAAAATCTCCTGAAGCCCGGTTTGCCGACTTGTACCGGCATGACGATGCACGGACACGCGCTCGACAAGATCATAAAGCGCGTAGCGGAAAGCGTGAAGCTGAACGCGACGGAAGAGCCCAGGAGAAAGGGGTGGAAACGGGGAAAGGGCATGGCGCTCGCGATAAAAGCCCCGGCGATTCCGGCGGACTCGTCGTCTTCCGCCATAGTGAAACTTCTGGGCGACGGCACGGTCGAGGTGCTGGCGGCCACCATGGACATGGGGCAGGGCGCTTATACCGCCTATACCCAGATTGTTTCGGAGGAGCTCGGGATTCCGGCCGATAAAATCCGCTGTATATTTCCCGATACGAACAGCCATCCGTACGATTGGCAGACGGTTGCGAGCAGATCCTGCTGGATTATGGGGACCGCCGTAAAACACGCCTCCGCCGAAGTTCGGGAGAAGCTGATCGCGCTTTACGCGGAGTACTGGGAGGTCTCGCCCGACGACATTGCGATAGACAACGGAATAGTAAAGTGCGCGAAAAAAAATCTTGCCGAGCCCATTGACGCGAAGGTCCAAAACGGATTTCACATGCCCGACGGTCTCCTGAAGGGCGGGCCTGTCATCGGCGTCGGAAGCTGGACGCCGCCGGACATAGTCTATCCCGACCAGGAGACGGGACAATCTCCCAAGAGCGTCGTTCATTTCACGGTAGGCGCCATAGCCGTGGACGCCGAGGTCGACCCGGTTACCGGCGAGATCGCGGTAAACAAGATCGCCGCCGGTTACGACGTCGGCAAGGCGATAAGCCCGATCAACGTAAGGGGGCAGATAGAAGGCGGCACAGTGCAGGGGCTCTCGGCCGGCCTCATGGAGGGCATGTACTACGACGAGCGCGGAAAACTCCTGACGGCGGATTTTACAGACTACAAGATCGCCACAATACTCGAAACTCCTGATGAAACGGATTATTTCTGGGAGGAGACTCCCGAGGAGGTGTCGCCGTACGGCAACAGGGGAATAGGCGAGCATTCCATGATAGCTCCCGCTCCGGCCCTCAATAACGCGGTCTGCAACGCCCTGGGCGTTCGGATTCACTCCTATCCGCTCAGCCGCGAGCGAGTTTACACCGCGTTGAAGGAGGCCGAGAGGGGAGATAAAGATTTCTGGGGTTACGAGCTGAATCGCGGTAAAAAATACCGCGAGGTTTGCGAGGAGTGGCGCAAAAAGCTGGGTTAATACCAATTGTGGGAGGTGCGATTTTTATGGGTAAGAAAAAAGTTATCTTCGGAATCGAGGACAGACCGGAACTGCCGGTTGCCATTCTGGCCGGGGCGCAGCACGTACTGACGCTCTTCGGAGCGACTACGCTCGTGCCGTTGATCTTCGGGCCGGCGATGGGAATGACGCCGCAGCAGATAGCAGCTTTCATCGGATGCGTATACTTCGGTATGGGCGTTGCCACTCTGATCCAGACGCACCCGAAGCTGGGGTCCGGGCTTCCGATAGTCCAGGGGTCCAGCTTCAGCTTCATTCCGCCGATCATGACGATCATCGGCGTCTATCAGGCCCAGGGGCCCGAGGTCATCATGCAACACGTTGGAGGCGCCCTCATCGTCGGCGGCGTCGCGCTTGGCCTGATCGGCTACACGGGGCTGGTCGGAAAGATACGCAGGATAATCACGCCGGTGGTGATCGGTCCGACCATAATGGCAATAGGGTTTTCCCTTGCCGGGACGGCCGTTGGCAGCGCGTCCACCTTCTGGCCGATATCGCTTCTCGTCGTGATACTCGTGTTCTTCTTCAGCCTCATAAGCAAAAACAAATATTTTAATATCTTCGCAATATTGGCGTCCATCGTTATAGCGTACATTATCTGCCTGATCGGATCTTTGGGAGGACTGTTCCCGGAAGGCCACGCCGCTCACGTCAGCCTGGCCTCCGTCGCTGACGCTCAATGGCTGCGGCTTAAGGTCATAATGCCCTGGGGAATGCCGAAATTCTCAGCCGCGGCGGTTGGGGCGATCTCCGCCGGCTTCCTCTGCGTCATGATCGAGTCGATCGGCGACTACCACTCATGCGCTTTCGCGGCGGGGATAGACGACCCGAGCGAGGCTCAGGTCAGCCGGGGCATCGGAGCCGAAGGTTTTAACTGCGCGCTTTCTGGTATCTTTGGATCGGTCGCGACCACGTCCTACACGGAGAACATCGGCCTCATCGGGCTTACAGGGGTGGCGAGCCGCTATGTCGTTCGGATAGGCGCGATAATTCTAATATTTATGTCATTCATCGGGAAGTTCGGCGCTTTGATAGCGACTATGCCGAATCCCGTCATCGGCGGCGCCTACATAACGCTTTTCGGCACGATAGGCGCGCTTGGAATTCAGAACCTGATGAGGGCGGATATGGGCAGTCAGAGGAACATCCTTATCGTCGGCTTCGCCTTCCTGATGTCGCAAGGATTGCCAGGGTGGGTGGAGCCTAACCTCGAACTCTTCTCTGGAGCGCTTGGCGGAACGGCAGGCAGCACTGTATGGGCCATCCTCAAGACCCCGATGGCTGTCGCCGC
>JAISQP010000190.1 GCA_031274115.1 Synergistaceae bacterium | reverse complement strand
TAGGGGTGGGGCTGACTGATGGGGTTTTTCGAATGCAAGAGCGAAGCGCGGCTGAAAAACTGAGCGCTCTCAGGACGGAGCTGGCAAAAATCGTTGAGTCCAGCGGAGTCGAGTGCGTCTGGATCGACGTTTCAGACGCGCGTTCCGGCAAAGCCGTGAGGATTTACATAGACTCGCGGGACGGGGTCGGCCACGCGGAGTGCGAAGCGGTCTCGCGCGCGGTCGGCGAACGTCTCGACGCGATGGACGAGGAGGGCCGCTCCTGGTTCTCGGGCGCGTACTCTGTCGAAGTCAGCTCGCCTGGAATAGAACGCCCGCTCTTTACTGAAGAGCACTACAGGCGCTTTTGCGGGAAAAAGGCGCTCGTCGTCACGCGGGACCGTAAAAAATTCGAGGGAGAACTTCTCTCCAGCGGGGAAGAGGGCGTCGTTGCCATGCTTCTTCCCGACGGATCGTCCGTTAGCCTGGCGTTTTCGGATATCAGGAGAGGAAATCTCGTATACGTCCTCGAGAAGGGCGAGAAAAAAGGCGGCAGGGTTTCGGGCAAGCCAAAAAATACAGGAAAAGTGAACGACTCTCGCACTGCCTAAAAACAGGGAGGAGAAAATATGCAGCTGGGAAAGGATTTCATCAGGGCATTGAAGCAGATAGAGGCGGATAAAGGGCTTCCGGCGGAGATAATTACGTCGAGCCTGGAGGCCGCCATGGGCGCGGCATATAAAAAGTACAAGAACGGCGGACAGGACGTCGAGGTGCACGTCAACATGACAAGCGGAGGGATATCCATCTACGAGCGTTACAGTATAGTGGAGACCGTGGAGAATCCTGACGCCGAATGGACGCTGAGCGAGGCTGAAAAACAGGGTTACTCCGACCTCAAGTTAGGCGAGACGGCCTATGTGGAGGTGCCTCCTGAGAATTTCGGAAGAATAGCGGCGCAGACCGCGCGCCAGGTGATAATTCAAAGGCTGAAGGACGCCGAAAGGCAGATAATTTTCAAGGAGTTTGCCGATCATATCGGGGATCTCGTCGTTGGCGCCATCTTCAAGGCGGAGGGAGATCAGATCTTAGTCCGCGTGAACGATCGCACCGACGCGCTGCTTCCAAAGGAGGAGCGCATCGCTGACGAGGCGTATTCTCCGGGTGAGCGCAAGAAATTCCTGCTTCTCGACGTGAGGAAGACGACTCGCGGGCCGAGAATCGTGGTGTCGCGCACCCACCCCAACCTTTTGAAACGGCTTATGGAGCTTCAGGTGCCTGAGATCGGAGAGGGGACGGTCGAAATCCGTTCGATAGTCCGTGAGGCCGGGACGAGAGCGAAGATCGCGGTCGCCTCCCTCGATATAAACGTCGACCCGGTGGGCGCGTGCGTAGGCAACAGGGGCGAAAGGATAAAGTCCATCAGCGAGGAGCTTGGCGGAGAGCGGATCGACATCATTATATGGAACAACGACCCGATGCAGTTTGTGCGAAACGCCCTCTCTCCGGCTAAAGTGGCGAAAATCGAGCCTGTCCTGGAACAGGAGCACGCGCTTCGGGTTTACGTGCGGCAGGACCAGCTCTCTCTCGCCATAGGCAAAGCGGGGCAGAACGTTCGGCTGGCGGCCAGGCTGACCGGCTGGAAGATAGACATCAAGGTCATCGAGCCGGAGAGACTGCCCACGATGCAGGATCTGTTCGAGGACATAATAAAGGAGTCGGGTGAATCTCTATGGGAGGACCTTCCGAAAAGCTGACACAACCCCGCAGAAGACCCCGGCGCTGCGTCGGCTGCGGCATGGAAGCGCCGAAAACCGGACTCATCCGGATCGCGCGTTCGCCGGAGGGGAAAATCGGCGTCGACGCCGGCGGCAAAGCTCCGGGACGCGGCGCGTATATATGCGCCGACTTAGAGTGCGTGAAACTGGCGAAGAAAAAAAACGCGCTTGCCCGCGCTCTGAAACATCCTGTCGACCCTATGATATACTTGTTGATCGAGGAGTTCGCTCTTGAGCGCGACAGGCCCGCCTGATAACACGGCAAAGGCTCTTTCGCTGCTGGGGATGGCTAGGAGGTCCGGGGTTCTGCTTATAGGACAGGATCAGGTTTTAGCCGCGCCGCGCAGAGACCTTTTCGTGCTGACCGCCGCGGACTGCTCGCGGAACGTCCTCCGAAAACTGGACGGCGCCGGCGGCGTTTTTCACCGTACGCTCGAAGGAGTCGATCGGGAAGAGCTTGGAAGGTCGCTTGGACTTAGCGGTGTTCAGATCGCCGCCCTCCCATTAAAGAGCGGCTTTGCTAAAAAACTGGCTGAACTTTTACAACAGGAGGGGCTTGGCATAGATGAGTAAAATAAGAGTTTATGAACTTGCGAAACTGCTCGGGAAGAGCAACCCCGAGCTTGTTGAGACGTTGAGGAATATGGGAGTTGAGATTAAGACGCACATGAGTTCGATCGATATGGAGACGGCGACGCTCGTCGAAAAGAAGCTGACCGGGGAGGACCTCGCCGCGGAGGAGACGTCCGCGAAGGAACAGGAACATTCTAAAGCCGCTTCCCGCCCGAAGGCCGCGCCCGGCGGCGTGATTGTGGCGGATAAGTCCTCGACGGTGGGAGATATAGCGAGGAAAATCGGCAAGTCCCCTTCTGAAGCTGTCAAGATACTCATAGACGAGGGGTTTATGATCCCGGCCAGCGCAACGCCGGACGACGACG
>JAISQP010000161.1 GCA_031274115.1 Synergistaceae bacterium | reverse complement strand
TCCGCCCGCAGCTGTTCCGCCGCCGGCGGGGGCTGCCGGCGGGGCTGCCGGGGCTTGGGGAGTAGAGGCCGGGGCTGCCGGGGCTGAGGGAGTAGTAGAGGCAGGAGGCGCCGGAGCGGCGGCGCTTGGCACAGCAGGCGCGGTCGAGCTTCCGCCGAACCAGACGTTGCTGACGACGCTCCGTCTCGCAACGTTGTCTTTGAAGAAAGATATCTTCGTCTCCTTCATGGCTAGCACGCCGGTTTCGAAGTTGCCGACTATTTTTATCTCGGGCGTCTTGAAATTTCGCGCGTCTATCGTCACCATTGCCAGAGGGTTTACGCGAATGACAGCTGAAGAATCGGCCTTTCCGTTGATAACTATGGCGCAGTCCCGATCCAGGTAAAGCGCCGGCAGCTCCATGGAACCCCAGTTTTCAGCGTCTACGCCTGAGACATTTGCTTCTTTCGGGCCGGAAAGCATTATCTGGAGCGCGTTAGTGTTGACCGAGAGGGCTCGCGTGTCTATATCGAGCTCAATGATTCTCTTATCAATGTCGAACGGGATATGCGGCTTGCGCGGAACTCTCTTCGCAATTCCGTCCTTTATAAGAAGAGACGCCTTTTTGCCGTTGTCGATGTTCAATCTGAGACTGTCGCCCTCGTTCAAGACGAGGCAGTCGAGAGGGTCGCTTTCGTCTGCGCGCGCCGTCGTTGCGATGAATAAAAGAAAAAAAGCCATAGCGGAGAGGGCCAGGCCTCTTCGAGAGTAAACCATACCGATTCCCCCAATGTGCTAAAATAAAAACGCGATGACTACGCCAGGAGATACTACAACATCGAGCACCTTTTGAGAAGAGGAGTCAAGGCGGGATGAAGAAATGAAAATTCGGTTTCTGCACTGCAACATTAACGTATTGGATCTTGAGAAAAGCGTCTCTTTTTACGAAAAGGCCCTTTCCTTGAAAGAAATAAGGCGCAACGACCAGAAAAATTTCACGATTGTCTTCATGGGGGACGGCGCCAGCGATTTCAATCTCGAGCTGACTTTTCTGAAGGACAGGAGCGAGCCGTACGATCTCGGCGATAACGAGTCCCACGTCGCGTTCGAGGCGGAGGACTTCGACGCCGTTCACAAGCTCCACGAGGAGATGGGCTGCATCTGCTTTGAAAACCCGGATATGGGAATTTATTTTATCGAGGATCCCGACGGCTACTGGATGGAGATCATACCTCCACGCCGCGGCCGATAGGGCAAAAGCGCAAGGCGGTTCAGTACCGGGAGCTTGGCCCGAGGGAAGCGACCCGGAGCTTGCCTGTGCTTTCGGCCCTTTGGGTAAAATATTTACAATTTTGTCACATTTTTCTGACGAGGCCGCGACAAATAATCGCGGTTTTTTTTATATCATAGGGGCAGGAGGCGATTGAAATGTCACGCGGATCAAAATTTGCAGTTTGCGCTGCCGTCATCGCGACGGTCTTCCTGTCACTGAGTTATTGCGCTCCGGCGCACTCGGCCGTAACGCTGGAGGTCGGGGCCGACTCGCCGGTTGTCGAGGCGGGGCGAGCGCGTCGCGTCGTAATCCGGGCGCTTGTCAGGCCTGACGACGTGAAGCCGAAGAACAGAGCGCCGATGGCTGTCGCGCTCGTCCTGGACAAGTCCGGTTCGATGGCGTCGGACCGCAAGATGGAGTTTGCGAAAAGAGGAGCGCTCGAGGCGTTCGAGTTTCTGGACGGGCGGGACATCGCGACGCTGGTGGTTTACGACCACGAGGCGGCGGTGTTGGCGCGGCCGAAATCCGCCGCGGATAGGGGGTATTTCTCCAAGATTGTATCCGGGGTCTCGCCCGGAGGGTCGACCGCGCTCTACGACGGAGTGAGGGTAGGGGCGGAGCAGTTGGAGTCCTTCATAAAAGAGGGGTATACGCCGAGGATAGTCCTTCTCTCCGACGGGCTCGCGAACATCGGGCCCTCCTCGACTCGGGAGCTTGCCAAGCTCGGACGCGTCCTGTCCGGACGCGATATGACGATTACCACCATAGGGCTCGGTCTCGACTATAACGAGGATTTAATGACGGCTCTCGCCTCGGAGAGCGGGGGCAATTCCTACTTCGCGAGGACGGGAGACACGCTTCCCGATATTTTCGCGAGGGATATGCAGGACGCCACGGCTCTCTCGGCGAAGCGCGTGAAGATCACTCTGACGTGCCAGGGCGAGACGATTCCCGTCCGGGTCATTGGACGCGCCGGGGAGTTGGGTGGAAAGTCGCTCTCGGTCCAGATAGACAATCTTTACGGCGCCGAGAAATACGCCCTCTTCGAGATCGAGGCGCCGGCCGGGAAGGACGGCGCGAGTCTGACCGCCGCGACCGTAAAGCTGGAGTTCGTCGACGCGGTCACCGGCAAGACCTTCACGAGAGAGGCGCCGCTGAAGCTCTCCTTCACCAAGAACGCCGATCTCGCGGCGAAAAACCGCAGAGCGGACATTGCGTCTCAGGCGGAGATCGCGAGAAACGCCGAGATTCGCGAGGAGGTCGTCCGGCTTGCGGACGAAGGACGGGTCGAAGAGGCGTCGTCTTTGTTGAAGCGGCGCGGAAAATATCTCATGGAGATGGCGCCCGCGGCCGCTCCGGAGTCGGAGCGGAAGATAAGCGAGGACGCGGAGGAATTCGAGAGTATGGCGGCGGATATGGATTCGAGCGGTTCTATGTCGAACGAACAGCGGAAGAACGCCGTGAATCGGGCTTACGCGGAAAAAAATCAGCAGACCTCGGCCGGGAGCGACGACGTAAAAAAATGAACGCGCGGATGTAAAACAGCAAGATGAAGAAAGCTCCGGAGAAAAGAGAAAGGGCTCTGCCCGTTTCGCTGATCCTCATTCTCCTCCTGGCGGTGCTCGCTCCGAGCGTCGCCTTGAGCTTTCTCGCGCTCAGGGCTGCCGACAGGGAGTCGGTGTATATCGAGCGGAGGCTGGAGAGCGCGCTGATGGCGGAGGTCCAGATGGCCGCTCGCGGCGTCGAGGCGGCGATGGACAACATTTTCTACGAGCTTTTGAGGAGCGTTCCCCAGTGGGCGCCCGACTACGTATCCTGGGTGGAAAACCCGCTCGTCGGCGCGCCGTTTCTTCTCAGCGGCGGGGTCCTCGTTCTGCCGGCCGCGCAAAGCGCGGGGGCGGAAAGGTTCCCGGCGCCGTTCGAAGCGTTTTTGAACGGCTCGTCCCGCCTTCCCGTGTATGACAGCGTCGCCCGGATATACCGGCGCGAGGCGGAAAACCCCGGGTATGGCGGAGACAAAAATTTCGACTCGTTATCGCCGTCGGACGGGGCGAGCGCCCAAAAAGCGCGGCGCGCCGCGCCTAAGCCGCCCGCTCAAAAAACCGGAGGTATCGCCCGTCAGGAGATGGAGAGCATCATCGCGTCAGCTCCCGAGGCCAGAGAGGACGCTTTCAGGCAGGCGTCGGAGGAGGGTTTTGAGATAGCCGTCCGCAACGTAGCGCCCCAGGCGTCGATCGCCAGAATGAAAAAAACGCCTGAAGCTCCTTCTCCGTCGCCGGTTTTTCAGGAGCGGAAGGAACTTTCCGGCACGGTGTCGCGCAGCCAGTCTCTCGGAGAGCTTATGAATACGTCGGGCGGAGGGATTCTGCCGTATCTCTCGGAAAACGGCCTGGAGCTGCTGTTCTGGTACGCGGAAGCGGAGCGTATCGCCGGCTGTTCTCTTCGAATGGAGGCGGTCAGGGATCGGGTTGCGGAGGCGATGCCGGAGGTCCTCTCCGAGGTCCGGATCCTCGTCGCCCTGGACGAAAACGGAAGACCGGTCTCCGCCGTCGAGTCCGTTCCGGAGCAGGATTGGCGGCGCCCTTATGTTGCCCGCGAGATATCCCCGGCGCTTCCCAGATGGGAGGTGGGGGCGTGGCTGAGGGACCCGGAGGCAATGGAGCTGCGCGCGAGGTACGCCAAGCTGGCGGTGTTGATCCTGGTCGCCGTTTTGTTCCTCGTCATAGCCATCGGGAGCGCCGCCGCGTTCAGGATGGTCTCCTTCGAGATGCGCATTGCCGCGCAGAAGACGACGTTTGTTGCCAACGTTTCGCACGAGCTGAAGACGCCGCTCACGTCGATCAAGCTCTTCGCGGAAATTCTGCTCTCGGGCAGGCAGACCGACGGAGAGCGCCGCCGGGAGTACCTCCGCACGATGGTCTCGGAGACCGACAGGCTGTCGCGCCTCGTCGAGGACGTGCTGTCGTTTTCGAAGCGGGATAAAAATTATCCGATGCAGCCCCTCTGCCTCGCAGAACTACTGGAGGACGCGCTCTCTCAGATGGCGCCGTACCTTTCGAGGAGAGGGTTTAGCGTCGGCGTCGAGTGCCGCGGGCTCGAGCGGACGCTGGTGAACGGGAACAGGGAGGCGCTGAGACAGGTGATAATGAACATGCTGTCGAACGCCGAGAAGTACTCCGGAGACGTCCTGGAGATATCCGCGGTATTGAGGCGCGAAGGCGAGTGGGCGATTCTCGAGATTCAGGACCGGGGCATAGGGGTCGAGCCGAGGTTGGCCGAAAAAATATTTCAGGAGTTCTTCAGGGGCGACGACTCGCTGTCGGCGATGCGCAGCGGCGTCGGATTGGGTCTCTCCATAGCGAGAAGCGTCGCCCGCCGGCATGGCGGAGACGTCCGATATTCCCCGAGAGCCGGCGGCGGAAGCGTTTTCTCGCTGTTGCTGCCTATTTACGAGGAGGCGTGAGGTTATGAACGAGAGAATTCTCGTGGCGGAGGACGACAGCGCCATTCTCGTGGCCGTTGCCGATCTGCTGAGAATCGAAGGTTATCGCGTCGAAGAGGCCTCGGACGGTCTGTCGGCGCTCGAGCGCTTTCGGGATTCGCGTCCCGATCTGGTCCTTCTCGACGTGATGATGCCCGGGATGAGCGGATATGACGTCTGCAGGGAGATAAGGCGGGAGGACCCCGCTACTCCGGTGCTGATGCTCACGGCTAAGGGCGCAGAGGTGGACAGGGTGGTGGGGCTCGAACTCGGCGCGGACGATTATATCGTGAAGCCGTTCGGCGTGTCCGAACTCGTGGCGAGGGTCAGGGCCGCGCTCAGAAGAAGCGCGATATCCGGCGCTGCCGCGGGCGAAAAGTTACCCGCGCTGCAAATTGGCGAGCTTTCGGTCGATTTCGAGGGCATGACCGGATGCTTGGGCGGGCGCCGCTTCTCTCTGACGCCGAAGGAGACCGCCCTCCTGCGGCGCCTGGTCCTGGACGAGGGGCGCGTGCTCTCCCGCGAGACCCTGTTGGAGACGGTGTGGGGGATAGACCCGGACTGCGACGTCTCCACCCGCTCCGTGGATCAGCACATAGCGCGCCTGAGGCAGAAGATAGAGCGGGATCCGGCAAACCCGAGGATCATAAAGACCGCGCACGGCGCGGGGTACCGTTTCGTCGGCGGCCGATAGCGCCGCGCGGCCCCGATTTACCCCGACCCGAGGTCGACGACGAGCCCGTCTGTCGCGGCTATGACCCTCGTCCTCTTCGTGGACAGCCTGGACTCTATCCTCTTCGAGCCGTAATCGAGGAGCATCCCGCCCATGTGGGTGATGAGCGCGAGCCGCGGGTGAAGCAGCTGGAGCATCGACGCGACGTCCGGCAGCGACATGTGATCGAGGCGCGACCAGGGAAACAGCATCGCCGCGTTGATAACGAGGGTGTCGCACTCGCCGTAGCGCTCCGGAAAGTGAGGCAGCGCGGCGGTGTCGCTTATGAGCCCCCAGGTCGGGAGTCCGGGCTTGCGAAAGATCAGACCGTAGCACTCGACGGCGTGATGAGCGTGAATGACCGACTCCACAGAGACATTCCCGGGCAGCTCGGTTTTTTTGCCGTCGCGGTGCCTGTGAATGTGTTTGACCTTTTTCTCGAAATATCGCAGCAGGACAGAGTCTCCTTCCTCTGAGCAGTCCTCCGTCATCAATATTTCGCCGCGCTTCTCCTTTGACTTCAGCGTCATGCCCTCGGTCAGCGGGTTCAGGTCCGAGCTGTGGTCTATGTGCCTGTGCGTGAGGATGATCGCCTTGATGTCGATGGGGGACAGCGGCGGGTCGGCGGCGCAGATGTGAACCAGACTGCCGGGGCCCGGGTCTATGACGCCCGCGCAGCCGCCGTAGTGAAACCATATTCCGCCGGTCGCCCTTCTCTGGGAGAGCATCACGAAGCGCGTTCCCGCCGTGCCGAGGAATCGGATATAATTTTCAGGGTATTTTCCGGGAACGGCTAGCGCATCTTTGTCTTTATCCAAAAAAAAGCGTCTCCTTGCGAATTGGTTTGACACGATGTATTATATCCCCTCGGGGGCGTTATTAATTGCCGCGGAGGGGGATTTATTCAAAAAATGCGGTTTTTTTGCCGCCGATGTGGTAAGCTCTGAACGACGGGTTTTATCCGTCATCGCCGGGGAGGTGCAGGAGATGAGCGACGCGCGCGACTTGTGGATGGTGGGGGATGTGTTGGATGCTATGTCCGGTTCGAAGATCCCTCCGTATATTTTGAACGTGGTTCAGGAGGTGCAGGCGTGGCTCTCGGCAACCCTGTCGGAGGAGCTTTTTATGGACCCTGCCGAGTTGATGCAGAACAGCGAACGCCAAGTCTCGGTGGACCTCGAGTATCTGTTCAATCAACTGGAGTGGGTCGGCTCACACGCCGACCTCGTGCCGATGGCGAAGGACTCGTCGAGGCACGAAGACGCTATCGTGCTCTCGGTGGGGCCGATACTGCTCGACGAGGGCATGAGGATGATGGTGGATCACGCCGCGCTCTTTGCCTGCGGGGTCTGCAAAAGGGCCTGGATAATCTCCGACACCTGGATAATAGGCGATATACTGCCTTATATGCCGCACATAAGAACCCTGAAGAAGCGGGGGATAGAGCTTCATTTCATCATGGTCACCCCGTGGGGATACTCTGAAATACCCTGGACAATGGAGCAGTGAGGGTTACGTAGCACAGGGGCAGGGACGCGCTCAAGACAGGGATAAAAACCTTGAAAAGAAAAAAAATAAATATTCTATGGCTGGCGCTGATAGCGATAGCGTCAATATTTTCGTTTATACGGTTTCCCGATGTCTTTAACGATGACCTGACGCTTTACGCGTTTGACGTCGGCCAGGCGGATTCCTTCCTCTTCCGCTTTCCGGGAGGGAAAACCGCCCTCGTCGACGCCGGCGCGAGAGAGACGGGCGGAGAGCTTGTATCGAAGCTCCGGCGTCTCGGCGTCAGTAAAATCGATATCCTGGTGGCGACGCACCCTCACGAGGATCATATCGGCGGCATGAGGGACGTGATAAACGCGTTCGAGATCGGCAAGGTATGGGACAGCGGTTTCAACTACGGATCATCCGTCCAGAAGGCGACGCTCGAAGCGCTGAAGGAGAAGAAGATCCGATTCGGACGCCCGCGCCACGGCTTCACGGAGAAGATCGGCGACGCCTCTATCGAGGTGATAGCCCCTAAGAGGCCCATCTCCGGGACGACGAGCGACGCGAACAACAACAGTCTCGTCCTCCGCGTCTCATACGGCGACGTTTCGTTTCTGATGATGGGCGACATCGAGGAGGCCGGCCGGGCCGCCGCCGCTCCCTTCCCGCGATCGACCGCTCTCAAGGTCTCTCACCACGGCAGCCGTAACGGAACTGATGAAAAACTCATGAACGAAGTAAAACCCCAGATAGCCATTCTCTCATACGGCCGGCGAAACCAGTATGGGCATCCGCACAAGGAAGTGACGAAACTCCTTGATGACTATGGCGTCAAAAGCTACGCCACAGCGAACGGCGATATAATACTCAAAACCGACGGAAAAACCCTGACCATAGAACAGAGGGAGACGCTATGAGCGGCGCCCGCGGGGAAATTTATTTTTTCGTCGACGCGATATCAGACGGCGTTGCCAGACTGCTTCATGAGAACCCAGACGCGGAACCATTCTTTCTTCCCGCGCATGTTTTACCCGACGGCGCTCGCGAAGGAGATTGGCTGCGGGCGTCGTTCGAGATAGACTCCGATAAAAAAAACCGCGCCCTGCGCGAAATCGACGACCTTTACGCGGATCTGGGCGACGACCCGTGAGGCGTGTTGTCCGATTCGCTCCCAAAGGGCGCTTCGCGTAGTGTTATGTTTGAACTCCTCTCTATACTGCGGACAAAACACGCTACATGTGATAAATTAGTAGAAGCATCTTTGTGAAGCCGTTAGCGTATGTGTATAGTCAAATTGGACTTGAAAGGGGTTTATCTCTCATGCTGAATATGACAAAAATAAAATCTAGAATTTTATATTTCAAACAAGTTAGAACCATGATTTCTATCATTGTGCTCGTATTCGGATGCCTTTTTGTTTTTCCGATGCGGAGTCTTGCAGTTAATTATATTGAGGAATCCACAGCGAGATCTGTAGCGTTGAAACATGCTGGTTTTTCAGAGGCAGACGTAACGTTTATCAAACTGGCGCGATACGATAGGCGTCGGATAGAGTTATACGATATTGAGTTCCTTAGCACGAGTTAGTCGGGGATCAATAATCGGTAACAAAATCATTTTGACTGCGATTGCGACAGGGAATTTTCATGTGTAAAAAGTATATATCAACGAAATATCCGTTCTAATCAATTTTATTTATAACCTTATTTTTCCTAACAAAACAACCTTAGTAGTCATTGTATTACATCAGATATACTTTTTATACTTGAAGATTCCCATTCGCCATCACCAT
>JAISQP010000110.1 GCA_031274115.1 Synergistaceae bacterium | reverse complement strand
GAGAGCGCGGGGAATTCTCCGATCATAAAAGTTTTGTAAACGCCTCCCGACCCCAAGACGCCGTCCGACGAGCCGCCCTGTCGTGTAGTAAAGCGCGCGGCGACGCCCTTGCCGCCGATAAGAGTCGCCTTGAATGAGACGCCCGTCGCGGTCCTGTAGTCCCTTTCGAGCCAGTATCCCTGGTTGCCGGAGACGGTATCGAGCGTTACGGAGCGAAGCTCGCCGCTTCTCCAACCGTCCGGACTCCCCAGACGCGCCTGCGATTCGGCGTAAGCCGGCGCGATAATCGAAAGCAGCAGGAGGAGAGCCGCGGCAAATGCAGATTTTTTGTATGAGAACATACGAAACACCCCCACTCGCAAGCTATAATAAATATGATACTATCACGACGGACCGCGGCGCGCGAGCGAAAATCAACAGTTTATAAAATAAAAGGAGAGAAATTCGTGCAGGGGACTTTTTCCATAAAGGTGTACGGCTGCCAGATGAACGTCTACGACGGAGACCGTCTTCGCGGCGCCATGATGGAGCGAGGGTGGAGCGAGTCGGCGGACATGGAGGATTCGGACTTCGTCATATTCGTGACTTGCAGCATCAGGGATAAGGCTGAGCAGAAGGTGATAAGCGAACTCGGGAGGTTCAGGCGGCTCTGGGAAAAAAACCGCAGGCCCCGGGTCGCGCTCGTCGGTTGCATGGCTCAGAGGACTGGGGCCGAGATAGCGAAAAAATTCCCCTGGGTCCGGGTTGTCGTTGGCCCGAGGAGCCTGGGGGCGGCGCCGGAGTCGATCGTGTCGGCTTTGGAGAGCGGCAGGACGTTCCTGCACCTGGACGGCGACCCGAGGGCGCTGGACGATCTTGCTTGCGCGCCTTCGAGAAAAAGCGCCGGCCACAAGGCCTATGTAACGATAGCCCATGGATGCGACCAATTCTGCACGTACTGCATCGTGCCCTACGTGAGGGGCCGTTTCGGCTCCAGACCTCCGGAGGCTATATTGAGCGAGATAAGAAGCCTCGTCGAGGGCGGCGCCGCGGAGGTGACTCTGCTCGGTCAGAACGTCAACTCCTACGGCAGGGATTTTGGCGGAGGCTACGGGTTCGCGGGACTGCTAAAGGACGCCGCCTCCACAGATGGGTTGAGGCGTCTGCGTTTTACCACGTCACACCCGTCGGACTTTACTGACGATATTCTCGATGCGATGACCTCGAACAGCCGAATTTGCCCCGGCATAAACCTTCCTGTGCAATCAGGAAGCGACAAGGTGCTGCGCGAGATGAACAGAAAGTACGACAGAGCAGGGTATCTCGGCACAGTTAAAAAGATTCGCGAGGCCCTCCCAATGCTGGGTCTCACGACCGATCTGATTGTGGGCTTTCCGGGGGAAACCGAGGAAGAGTTCGGGGAGTCCGTCTCGCTCCTGGAGAGCGCCAGATTCGATCTCGTGCACTCCGCGGCCTACTCCCCCCGAAGCGGTACTCCGGCGGCTGACAGGGCGGATCAGATCGATGAGCGCGAAAGAGCGCGCAGGCTCGTCGAGGTAAACGGGATACAGTCCAGAATATCCGGGGAGATAAATAAAGCGCTCGAGGGACGCGTGTTCGAGGTTCTTCTGGACGAGATCGCTCCTAAGGGCGAGGGCCTGCTTCAAGGCAGGACTGTCACGGATAAGGTCGTGATCGTACGCGCTCCCTCCGATATGATAGGAAGCTTCGAAGAAGTCAGGATAACGGGTTCGAGCCCGTGGCATCTCGAAGGAGAACTCAAACCGCGGACAATATCTGTCGTTTGAGGGGGGAGCTTGTTTGATTGGGGGAGGTTCGGATGATTGATTTCGAAAACCTTGGAGACAAGCGAAAATATATTTTAGCCGCGACCGGCGCAATCTTTCTCGTTACCGCCTTCGCGCTCGTCTTTGCCTTGAGCGGAACGCCTTTTCCAGGCGGCTTCGCGGCCGCCGGCGCCGACCCTGAGGAGTTCGTGACGGGGGATTATATCGATGAGGCGTCCGAAGAGAAGCGCCTGGTCGTCTATGTTACAGGCGCGGTGAGGAGACCTGGCGTTTATGAGATCGCTCAGGGCGGCAGAGTGAACGACGCGGTTATCGCGGCCGGGGGGTTCTCGGCCTGCGCCGCTCCGACAGCGGTAAACCTCGCCGAAATGGCGTACGACGGCTCGCATATCATTGTTCCGGAGAGAGTCCCGGAGGGCTCAGGGTCGAGTGGCGTTGCCGAAAACGCCTCTGCCGCCGCGATCCAAAAGCCTCGCCAATCCGATTCGATGGCGTCGAAAAGCGCGCAAAAAAACGCCCCGGAAAAACCGGGACTCATAAACATCAACACGGCCGGCGCGTCGGAGCTGCAAAACCTCCCCGGGATCGGTCCGAAGCTCTCTCAGGCAATAATCGACTATCGCGAGGAGAACGGGAGATTCGGGAAGACATCTGACCTCATAAAGGTGAGGGGAATTGGACAAAAGCGATTCGATGCGATCAAAGACCTCGTCACTGTGTCCTGACGCCCGTCTCCGTTTTGACGCCCCGCTTTCAGAGGCGCCAGCCTTTCTTTTGCTCGTCTGCTGGCTTTTGTTCATCCTCCTCCGCGGGACGTATCGATATTCGTTTTTCGCATCGCTCTCGATCTCGCTGTTCGCATCCATTGGATGGGCTCTTGTCGGGACGGAGCGGGCGGCTGAGTTCTCTCTTCCGGTGGCGGCTGTGCTTCTCGTGACCGCGCTCTGTGGCGCCTTTTATCTCTCTTCAGTCATCTCGGAAGGCGAAGGGCGGTTCAGCGTCAGAGACGTCGGGGAGGAGCGAGGCAGGGTGCTGGAAGTGAGAATGTATGGAAGGGGCAGGGTCGCGCTCGTCCTCTCAGGGAGCGGAAAATATGTTCTCGGACTCGACAATGGGGCAGAGGAGAGAGAAGACGCGATTCAAGCCGGAGACGTGATAATCTTTTCAGGCGAAGTCGAGCGGTTTCGGAGAGCGGAGACCCTTGGGGCCTTCGATGAATATCTGTATTGGCGGGCCAGAGGCGCCCGTGCGGCTCTGCCGAGCCCTAAAATAAGGAAAATCGGCGTATCCTGGGGGCCCGCAATGTGGAGGGATCTCCTGGAGAAGCGGATAAAGGAGGCGCTGCCCTCGAGGACGGCCGGTTACGCGCTCGCGCTGTTCGTCGGAAAGAGGGATAAGACGCTCGAAAGCCTCCACAGATTGACCGGCGCCGCGCATCTTTTGGCCGTCTCCGGCGCGCACGTCGGCATTGTATTCGGAATAATGAGGTTCCTTCTGCGGCGGTTCAGATTGAGGCTATATTTAATAAGCGCTTTTATCTGGCTCTACGTCGCGATGACCGGGTCGTCTCCCAGCGCCGTGAGAGCCGCTTTTATGATACAGCTCGTCATCCTGGGCGGGTTGATTGGCCGCTCCGGCAAGACTTTCAACACCGCCAGCTTTGCCGGGGCGCTTATGCTCCTGTTGAACCCCTGGCTTTTCTGGGACGTCGGCTGGCGTCTCTCGATGCTCGCCGCTCTGTCGATCACATCGCTTTCGTCGACGGACCTCCCTGGGGATGCGAAAATTTTCCTGGTCTGTCCGCTTGTCTGGCTCGCGACGACAATTCAGGCGGCCTGGACCTTCGGAGAATCGCCGGTT
>JAISQP010000081.1 GCA_031274115.1 Synergistaceae bacterium | reverse complement strand
GCGGAGGGAATGTATTGATAAGGCTGGAGGAGATTAGCAAGGTATATAAGGTAAGCGACCCGGACAGAGCCGGCAAGAGCGATTTTCACGCTCTGAAAAACGTGTCCCTCGAAATAGAGAGGGGCGCTATATACGGAATCATCGGCCGCAGCGGAGCGGGAAAGAGCACGCTGATTCGATGCGTCAACCTCCTGGAGCGCCCCACATCCGGCAGAGTCTTTGTAGACGAAGTCGAGATGACGGCGCTCAGCGAGGATAAGCTCCGGGCGGCCCGCAGAAAGATAGGCATGATATTCCAGTCGTTCAACCTCCTCGCGAACAGAACGGTCTTTCGAAACATCGCGTTTCCCCTGGAACTCGAACGCATGGGCAAAGCCGAGATCAACGACAGGGTGCGGGAGATAGCGGCTCTCGTCGACATAGAGGAAAAGCTCGACCAATATCCGTCGCAGCTCTCCGGGGGGCAGAAACAGCGGGTCGGAATAGCCCGGGCTCTGGCAAACAGACCGGACGTTCTGCTCTCGGACGAGGCTACGTCGGCGTTGGATCCGCAGACAACGAAATCCGTCCTGGGCCTTCTCCGGGACATCAACGAAAAGCTCGGTCTCACGGTCGTCCTGATAACGCACGAGATGAACGTAATCAAGGAAATTTGCGATTCTGTGGCGGTTCTCGAATCCGGCGAGGTCGTCGAGAAGGGTCCGGTGCTGAAGGTCCTTACGACTCCGCGCGAGAGCGTCACGAAGGAGCTTCTGACGCACGTCATCAAGACAAAGCTGCCCGATTTCTTCGCCGATCTCATGTTTACGCATGAACGGGAGAGCCGTCTGGCCGACGTCCTGCTTCATCTCTCTTTCTTCGGGAACGTCGCGGCAAAGCCGATAATCTCCGACCTCGTCCGCAATTTCGACGTGGACATAAACATTCTGTCCGCTCATATCGATCATATAAGGACCACCCCCTACGGAACCATCATCATACAAATTTCCGGGGATGAGCGGGAGTCCGCTCTGGAGCGCCTGCTCGACATGAACTTGAAGGTTGAGGTGATCGGTTATGTCGCAAGATCTTGCGACATTACTTCTTAGGGGACTCGCCGAGACGCTCTACATGGTTGGATTTTCCTCAGCGATAGCGTTCGCGCTTGGACTGCCGCTCGGAGTGGTCCTCTCGGCGACCGCGAACGACGGAATCCTGTCGAACAGGCAGCTCTACAACGTCCTCTCGTTCATCGTGAACATAGGCAGGTCTGTGCCCTTCATAATACTGATGGTGGCCATAATACCGTTCACGCGGTTGATCGTCGGGACGTCCATCGGCACGAACGCCGCCGTTGTGCCGCTCTCAGTCTCCGCGATACCCTTTGTCGGCAGAATAGTAGAGTCTGCGCTCCGGGAGATAGACGAGGGCATTGTGGAGGCGGCCCAGTCAATGGGGGCGACGCCCTTCGAGATAATATACAAGGTCCTGCTGCCCGAGGCGCTGCCGGCGATAATAGCCGGACTCACGCTCACCCTGATAAGCCTGATAGGCTATTCGGCTATGGCGGGCGCCATAGGCGGAGGAGGGCTCGGCGACATCGCGATCCGCTACGGTTATCAGCGCTTCATGCCGGACGTCATGCTCGCCACGGTCGTAGCCCTCGTGCTCCTGGTGCAGTTATTCCAGATCGCCGGAGACTGGTTCGCGAATATCACGAGGCATGACAGAAAAAACTAAGCTGACAGGCCGCCATACGGCCGGCAAATAAAATTTACGCGATTTATAGGAGGAGTAGAGTGTGCCCATTACGGAACTGCTAAGGCGCAACGCGCTCAAAAACGGCGGCGCTGTCGCGATGGTCGAGATCAATCCAAGGTCTGAAAGCGACCGGATGATCTCATGGAGGGACTACGAGACCGCGGAGAGTTATCCGGACACGGCCCGCCGGCGCGAGACGACATGGAAATACATGGACGATCAGGCGAACAGGGTGGCGAATTTCTGTCTGAGCAGGGGAATCGGGAAGGGCAGCAAGGTCGCTCTGCTCCTGATGAACGGGCTGGAGTGGTTTCCGCTCTACTTCGGCGCGCTCCGCAGCGGCGCTCTCGTCGTCCCGCTGAACTATAGAAACACCAAGGACGAGATAGAGAGCTGCGTCGAACTGACGGGCGCGGACGCGATTTTTTTCGGCCCGGAGTTCATATCTCACGTCGAGGCGCTGGACGGCCGTCTGCCGAGTCTCAAGACCCGGGTTTTCGTCGGCCCGGACCGCCCCGCTTTCGCCATGAGCTACTACGAGCAGATATCGGCTCAAAGCCCCAATGAACCCGACGTGCCGATATCCGACGAGGATGACGCCGCGATATACTTCACCTCGGGCACGACCGGAATGCCGAAAGCGATACTTCAAAGCCACGCCAGCATCCTATCGGTCTGTCTAACCGAACAGAGAAACCACAGCCAGACTGAGAGCGACGTCTTCCTGTGCATGGCGCCGCTCTTCCACACGGGCTCGATGATGCACTGGCTCGGAAGCCTGATATCATGCAGCGGAGCGGTCATACTGAGAGACGCGAAGCCGGAGTCGATCCTGCGCGTCTCCTCCGATGAGGGAGTGACCGTCGCCTTCATGCTCGTTCCGTGGGCGCAGGACGTGCTGCAGGCGCTCGACAGCAAGGCGCTCGACCTCGGGGACTACGACCTCGCGAAGTGGCGCCTGATGCATATCGGCGCTCAACCCGTGCCTCCGGAGCTGGTGCTGAGATGGAAAAAGTATTTCCCCGCCCAGCAGTACGACACTAATTACGGCTTGAGCGAGGCGATGGGCCCGGGCTGCGTTCATCTGGGAGTCGGGAACGATCACAAGATCGGGGCCATAGGGAAACCCGGGCAGGGATGGGAAGCGAAGATTATGGGAGACGACGGACAAGCCGCGCCGCAGGGAACGATAGGCGAACTCATAGTGAAGGGACCTGGCGTTATGAGGCGCTATTACAACGACGAGGAGGCTACGGCCGCGTCGCTCAAAGACGGCTGGCTCTTCACGGGAGACATGGGCTACGAGGACGAGGACGGCTTCATCTTCCTTGTGGACAGGAAAAAGGACATCATCATCAGCGGGGGAGAGAACATCTACCCCATCCAGATAGAGAACCATCTGCGCGAACACGAAAAGATTCTCGACGCGGCAGTAATCGGCGCGTGCCACACCCGCCTCGGCGAGGCGCCAGTCGCTATAGTCTCCCTCAAGCCAGGGCGCGAATGCTCCGCGGAGGAACTCGCCGAGTTCTGCCGGGTACTGCCGCGATACAAGCAGCCTAGGCGATTCATATTCGCCGAAGTTCCGCGCAATCCCACCGGCAAGATCGAAAAACCCCGGCTGAGAAATATGTACGGCGACGTGATGAAGTAAAAAAGATAACCGGGGTCCGGGGGACTGAGTCCCCCGGCGGGTGAAAGAAAAAAAATTACGAGGGTCAAGGGAGCCTGCTCCCTTGCGGGTGCGGGCAGAGCCCGCGACCTTGATCTTTTGAACTTATCCTTTCCCCGGCAGCCCCTTCCAGCCGAGCGCCGCGGACGCGGCCAGGATCAGGACCGCGAAAAGAGCTACGCCGTTGTCATTGCCGCAGCCGCCGCCGGAACCGTCGCCGTAGTAACCGTAACCGCCGTTGCCCTGCGTCGAGTTGCCCGCGGACGACGCGCTCGTCCACACGTTGAGCCAGATCGGGTCCACTACGGCCCTGTCGTTCTCGCCGTCCGGCACTATCAGATAGCCGTTCTGTTCGAACGATTCGAGCACCGCGTCGTCCAGCACGTAATACGAGAGCGTCATGGTGAGGGCGCTTCCCCCCGATATGTCGAGTATGCCGAGGTCGACGGCCCTCTGCGGCGTCAGCACCCC
>JAISQP010000234.1 GCA_031274115.1 Synergistaceae bacterium | reverse complement strand
TTGCTTCGTACCGGCGGCGGCGGCCATTGCTGCCCAAGCCAAGGCGCGAGAACTCCCATTCCGTTAAGGAGCGGGTCAAGACACTCCGTTCACGGCGTCGCGGGTTGCTTTTTAAAGGTTATTTCATTCTGAATCCTCATAATAGGGGACACGGACATGCCGTTTAAGCCGCCCTTCTGGTCACCCTCGCAGGCCGAGACGATAATCTTCGACTGGGACGGCATAATAGCGGAAACCCACCTGGACTTCTCGGCTCTGCACGAAAAATATTACGGCAAGAAAAGGGCGATGCTCCTGGAGGACTCCGTCTATCTTGCGCCCTCTGAAAAAAAATCTCTTATGCGGGATCTGGAGGAGACGGAGATCCAGGGAGCTTCGGAGGCGACACTCGTCCCCGGCGCTTCGGACGTCATCGCCTGGACTGAGGAAAATAAAATCCCCTGGGCGGTTGTATCGAGAAACTGCCGCAAATCCATTCTCCTCGCCGCCGAAAGAACCTCGTTCAAGTTGCCGCCCATCGTGCGGTCGAGGGACGACGGGGACTGCGTCAAACCCGACCCGAGAGCGCTCGTCGAGACGTGCCGCGCGCTTGGCTCGGATCCAGCGCGGACCCTTTTAATAGGCGACTACATTTACGACATGATGGGGGCGCGCAGGGCGGGCATGAGGGGAGCGCTGGTCAGGAAGAGGATCGAACCGGATTGGGACCAGTGGCTGGAGTTCTCGTGCGGCTCGATGACGTCGCTCAGAAGCGAACTCGATTCGCCCGGCGAAACTGTCGCATGGGAGTATCGTAAGCTGGCTGATACACACGGCGCCGGTTTTCTTCGAAAAGCCGCGGCCATCACGGCGCTCGTTCCCGCCGACGATTCGGCGGGAACGGATATCTGGACGGCAAAGGCCGCCTCACTGGGAATAGGCGCGTTCGCAGTCCCGGACATATCATTCTCGCCGCGTTCATGGAGGACAAACACCTCCTTTGAGCCAGGCTGCATGGGCGCTTCTCTCGCGGACGCGATCCGGTCGTTCCTCCGGGTCAGGTTTCCCCTGGTCTCGGTCGAGCCCTTCAGCGGCAGGAAAAGCTGTATCGAGCTTCCGCGCGACCCGGACGAGATAGAGGACTTTTTGCTCTCGCGGGTTAAGCGCGATGGGTGACACTTTCGAGCTATTCGGCGATTTCGGCGGGAAGGCCGAGCCGAAATCCGGCGAAAAAACCTTCGAAGCGCCGCTCGCCGAGAGGATGCGCCCCCGGACTCTCGACGAATACGCCGGCCAGGAACATATAATCGGACGAGGCAAGCCGCTTCGCGCAATGATAGACGCTGGGAAACCGCCAAGCTGCATACTCTACGGCAATCCCGGCGTCGGCAAGACCACCCTCGTGCGAATTATGGCGAGCGCCACGAAACGAAAGCTGATGGAGATAAACGCGGTCAGCGCGAAGGTATCCCAGCTTCGCGATCTTCTGGACGACGCGGTGAAATTCAAGAACGCCGCAGGCGGCAGAAACGCCATCGCGTTCGTGGACGAAATATACCATCTGAACAGCGGCCAGCAGAACGTCCTTTTGCCCGCCGTCGAGCGCGGAGACATCATACTGATAGGCACTACGTCGGAAAACCCGTGGTTCGAGATAAACAAGACTCTTCTCTCCAGGACGATCGTGTACACGCTAGAACCGCTCGGGACGGGCGACATAGTCAGGCTGCTCGGGCGCGCGCTTTCCGACGGGGAGCGCGGGCTCGGTAAATTCGGCGTTTCCGCGGACGACGACGTCCTGCTCCACATAGCCTCGCTTACAGGCGGAGACGCGAGACAGGCGCTGACGCGTCTCGAAGCCGCCGTCACGGGCGCCGCCATAGGGGGAGGAAGCGTCCTCACCAGAAAAGCGGTCGACGAGGCCACCGGAAGGGGAAGCCTGCGATACGACAGGGCGAGCGCCGATCATTATTCCGTCATATCCGCCCTGATCAAGAGCATCAGAGGTTCCGACCCGGACGCTGCGCTCTATTGGCTGGCCCGGATGCTCGCCTCCGGGGACGACGTGCGCTTCATATGCCGAAGGCTGTGCATACTGGCGGCAGAGGATGTGGGGCTGGCGGACCCCCTAGCCCTCATTTTGGCCGAGAGCTGCGCCTCGGCCTGTGACCGAGTCGGTCTGCCGGAAGCCAATCTGATTCTGGGAGAGACCGTCGTATACCTCGCCGCCGCGCTTAAAAGCAACTCCGCCTATCTTGCGATAAGCGCGGCGGAAAAAGCCGTAGCCGCCGGGGATATTATGGAGGTGCCATACCATCTGCGAAATGACGGAGAAGGCTATATTTATCCGCACGATGACCCGAGACACTGGGTTCCGCAGAAATATCTGCCCAAATCGGCAAGATTTTATCACCCCGGCAAGATCGGCGCCGAGACGAAAATGAGCGACAGGCTAAAACGCCTTTGGAAACGCTTCTCTGAGGACGAATAGATATTCAAACGGCAGTTCTCTGCTATTTTACGATGTCATAAAGCTTGAGGAGTGAGCTTTAAGGATGACGAACTTCAAGGACTACTACTTCATTCTCGGTATCGTAAGAACAGCGGCGCAGGAAGACATAGAAAAGGCGTATCGCTGCAGTCTCGGCGTGATAAACTCCACCGGGGCGCAGCCCTCCATACTCAGGGATATCAACGAGGCTTACGAATGTCTCAGAAACCCACTTTCACGCAGAAGATACGACGATGAGCTGAATACCGTCTCTCCTCCTCCACCGTCTCCGGAGAAAGTAAACCCTGGGCTGCAGGCTTCAGGCGCGAAGGAGACCCTCGAATACTGTTTTGCGGCGATGAAAAAGAAGAAGTCGAGGTCCCTTCCGTCTCTTGGGAGGTTCCTTAGCGCGATGCTGTTTCTGGCGAGCGTGAGCTACAGTGCCTCTATGGGCCTGACCTACTTCAAGACGGGGCATTTGAGCCTTTCACCCTTTAAATCGCAGGTCTCGCCGGGTTCAGCCGCGCAGTCGCCTGTTCTGGCATTCAATTCGGACGCCGCGCGCGCCAAGGCGCAAGCGTCTCAAACTCCCCAGCTCGCCGAGCCGGCACATCCAAAACCGTCAGGCGGGAACTACGTAAAAGTGTACAATATACGCTATGGCGGGATCATAAGCGTCTCCAACGCGGCATGCAGAAAGGACCCCTCGCCCAATTCCCCCATTTTGGTCAAGATGCCGTACAACGCCGTAGTCTACGTGATAAAGGAGACCCGCGACGGCGACGGGACGACTTGGTACTACGTCGACGGCAGGACCGGAAAGGGGTGGGTTCGCGAAGGAGAGGTGAAGGTGTACAAGTAGATCACTTATCCTCGGGGTTTCGCGAAACTTCGGGATGACTGGATATATATTCCAAAAGACCGTCTCTCGTATTGGCGAGATGTGTCTTCATCTTCTCCCTGGCGGTCTTCGAGTCTCCGTCGAGAACGGCGTCGATTATCGCTATGTGCTCCATTGACGAACTGACCTTCGGTATCACTCCTATCGCGTAGTGCCTGCATATCTGGATTATCGCCCCCACTTTCTCCAGCATGAAGTTGAGGAAGTCGTTCCTCGCATTTTTCGACATGTCGGAGTGAAACTCCTCGTCCATGGCCATGAATTTCTTGGCGTCCCAGTCGTTAGAGACAGTCTCGAACGATTTTCTCATGCGCGAGAGCGCCTTTCTCGGAGGGTCAGCGCAGATGTGGTCTATGGCGATCAGTTCGAGGGCCGTGCGAATCTCATAGAGGTCCCATACGTCCTTCGGAGTTGGCAGCAAGACATAAGCCCCCTTGCGGGCTGTGAGCATGACAAGCCCGGTTTCCGCGAGCTGGCGAATCGCCTCCCGGACGGGAGTCCGCGATACGTCGAACTGCTTTGAAAGCTCCATTTCAGATAACCTGGAACCGGCGGGAATGAGACCGGAGACGATCGCTTCCTTAATTCTCTCGTATACTACTTCCCTCAGGTTGGGTGTATTTGCCGGCGAAAAAATCTGTCGTTCCATGTGAATTGATTCCCCACGATTTATTTGTTTTTTTGCGTACTGCAAGCTAATGAATTATTATATCGGCTATTCGAAGAACGGCAAGCAAGTTCGAAAAAACTGGGGATCAGCCGATCTTAGGCCCGGTCATGGTGTGCTTGAATCTCATAATCCTTTGAGGTTAAGAGATAATGGTGACTGTGACAGAATACTCGATGCCGCTATGGGAAACTCTACAGTTGGAGGTATTTTTGAACAGGGAAATTTTTCGTCTTGCCGGAATACCGAACAAGCTCGACAGATTTACAACTGGGATATTGCCATGCTTAACGCCATTATCAACCAACTCATGGTATGAGATGAAATAATCAGGTTGAACATAACGGTAAATAACGAGTTCTAGCCGCAATCTGTCTTAACCGGCCTTAATTCATAGCTCTTTTCGACATCCTTGTCTCTGTATCCCGATTATTTGATAAACTTATCGATTGCCCTCTTCATCTCATCTATGCGCTTCTGTTCGTTGTTATGTATGGCGTCGAGGATGCAGTGCTCGAGGTGGTGCTTCATGATCTTCCTGC
>JAISQP010000091.1 GCA_031274115.1 Synergistaceae bacterium | reverse complement strand
ATGATGCTCGAGTACCTTGGGCTGGACGAGGAGGGCGCAAAAATCGAACGGGCCATTGGCGAAGTTCTGGTCGAAAACAAGCCCGGCGTCCTGACTTATGACATACTGCGCGACTTCCGTAAAGACCCCGACTGGGAGAAGAACGCCGCGTCGACGATCGACATGGCCAGCGCCGTCGCGCTGAAGATAAACCCCGCGTTTACCGGCGACGTCCTGGAAAAAGCCAAGGCGAAAGTAAAGAATATGTGCGACTGGACGAAGCCGGTGGGCTTCGATTGACGGGAAGATTAAGGGGAGACTTCCGGGAATGGCTCAACCTAAAGCGGCGCTTTTCATGATCGACGGATTCGAGGAGACAGAGGCGCTCGCCACTGTGGATATACTCCGCAGGGGCGGTGTCGACGTCACGACTGTCTCCCTGGGCAAGGGGAGGTCTTTGGTCGGGCGAAGCGGAATCACTGTGGAGACAGACAAGATCTTCGGCGACATAACGGCTTCTCTGTTCGATATGCTGGTGATTCCAGGCGGCACGGTCGCCTACGCGGAGCACGAAGGGCTCTTGAAGCTCGTCCGGAAACAGCACGACGCGGGCGGACAGATCGCCGCTATTTGCGCGGCGCCGGCGGTCTTCGGCAAACTGGGCCTTCTGCACGGCAGACGGGCGGTCATCTATCCGGGCATGGAGGAGTATCTGAAGGGAGCGACGTTAACGGACGACATCGTCGTGACTGACGGGAACATAACGACGTCAAAGGGGCCTGGAACGGCGGTCTACTTCGCGTTGAAGCTGGTGGAGATCCTCCAGGGTAAAAAGACGGCCGACGAAGTAGCGAGCGAGTTCATAGCGCAAAAACCCGCGGGCAATTGGTGAGCGCGTAACATCAATGTTTGCTTCGAGTGACGGCGCTGGAGGGATAAATTCCGTCCAGCGCCGTCACGACGTTTCAGGCCTCTGGCAATAAATCAGCGTTCATAGTGATTCTGTTTGAATAACGCTCAAACTTCGGGCTAATCTTAAGGTTTCACCTGGTCTCCCTTTATCGAGAGTTTGTTTATCACGACGTCCCGGACGGGCTTGTCGGCAGGGTCTGTTTTGACCCTGCCGATTGCCTCTACGACGTCCATGCCGCTTATAACCTTGCCGAAGATGGCGTGTTTGCCGTCGAGCCACGAAGTCGGGGCGAGGGTGATGAAGAACTGCGAGTCTCCCGTATCAGGGCCGGCGTTCGCCATCGAGAGGATGCCGGGGGCGTCGTGCTTCAGCCCTTTGCCAAACTCGTCCGGTATCCTGTTACCGGACCCGCCCGTTCCAGTGCCTGTCGGGTCGCCGCCCTGGATCATAAAACCGTCGATTACCCTGTGGAAGATCACTCCGTCGTAGAACTTCTTCTCGGCGAGTTTTATGAAGTTTCGGCACGTATTCGGCGCTAGATCGCTGAAAAGCTCTATCTCGAACTCCCCCATCGATGTCTCGAAAAGCGCGACCGGCCGCTTCGGCTCATTCGAGGCGGCGTGAGCCGCCGCGCCAAAACCGGACGGCAGGAGAATCGCCGCGCCAAGTATGGTCAGAAAAAAAACACAATACACCCTCATTTGACATCATCCTTTCAGGATTGCCATAATTTTTTCGATATTCGTCAGCGTAAAGAATTATAGCAGAAAATTTTTCGGAATTACTGTCCATCCTTATCGATTTTTAGGTCGATTTTGTACAGCGGGGTTTTACGCCTCGGGGTTTTACGAAACGCCGCGCTGATGTATAATTTCGGCAGAGTTGCGTTGGAGCGGCTCAAAGACAAACGAGGAGGAATTCTAATAAAGATGAGAAGAGGAAAAGGGAAAATACCGGCCTTTATGGCGACAGCGCTCGCAATCGCGGTACTGGCAAGCGCGGCGTGGGCTGGAATCAGCTCGGGCGTATTGAATAACAGTGACTACGACGTCGATCTCTCCAAGGAACAGAGTTACTCAGGAGGAAGCGCGGTTAACGAGATAATCCTGGAGGGCGCCCATGTCACGCTGACGCAAAACCTGACTCTGGGCTACGCCACAAGCGTCGTTGGTTACGCGCCGACTCCGCTGACAGCCATCAAACCAGGCGCCGCCGGGGGCGCCATATTCGTCGGCGAGGGACAGACGCTCAATATCCGCCCCGCGGCAGGCAAGAACGTCCGCGAGACCGAGGGGACCACAAGCTCTCTCCGTCTCTTCGGCGGAGGGACTACAAATCTCAGCGGCGCAAACAACAGATACTCCGAAACCTTCGTGCAGAGCGGAAGACTTAACGTGGAGAACAAGGCGGCTCTCGGCGGAAGCAAAGTGACTCTCGCGGGCGGCGCCTCGCTGGGATTGACCGATAACGCCAGCGCGCTCGACCTCACAGGCGTTACCATCAACGTCATGCGGTTCGACGCAAGCGGAACCGAAGAAAAAAACGCGTTATTCGACACCGGGACGAGGGACTCGAACCAGATGACGATAGGAAATATCAAGCAGCTCACCAAGGATAACGCCGCCTCCGGCGGCGAAATCACGCTCGTCAAGAGCGGCAGCGGAACCCTGACGCTGACCGGTGCGCCGGAGCACACAGGCGGAACGGTAATAGAAAAAGGGACTCTCTCGCTTGGGGTTTCGCCGACGACACGCCAGACTGTCGAGATTAAGGGAGGAGCGACCCTTTCCACAACGGCGCAATCCCTCTCGACCGTGACGATAAAACCGCACTCTGACTCTTACATCAGCGTCCAGAGAATCAGGAAAGAGGCAAAAGCTCAACTTGCGGACACCGGCGAAGCCGCGCTTTTTCTCGAAGGAATCAACGACTCGGAGCTGATGACGCTCCCCTTCAGAGTCAACGCAAACCTCGCGGCAGTGACGAAACCTGCCGGCGCCGACGCCGATCTGTACTACGTCAAGCTCCTGAGCGCGCCGGCGCACGGACTCAGCGTCTCTGACGTCACGGTCGAGGGCTTCGTCCCCTCGGACTTCTCGACCTCATACTACTCCGTCAGGACAACCGTCGACGACAACAATATCTACGCAGTTCTCTCGAAAGATATTTCCGTCTACGGCGCTGTCGATGTTACCGTCATCCGCGCCGGTTCGAGCGCGACGGCAAAAGCGATTGTCGGCGAGAACGGCAGAGCGGTGAGGTTCGATCTCTGGGACTCGAACGACGTCCTTATCCAGACCAAAACCGCCGTTACATCCGCCGGCGAGGCGTACAGCGAGTTTACGGGCCTCTCGAACGGCAGATACAGAGTGATCGCCACCGTGGACGGACGCCGCCCCGGAGAGAAAGAATTCCTGATAGACGGCACGATTGACGCCCTGGACGCCTTCAGTGTGCTGCTGTACGATTCGAACATGCGCGGTCTGATCAACGCGGCCATATCGAACAATTCGAACACGCCGTTCCCCGACGGCAACGTGACCTTCAAGTATAGCTTTATCGCGGGCAGCCCCTATATAGATGGCGAGGCGACGCCAAACACCTTCTTCACGGCGAAAAACGTCGAATTCAACGAAAATCGCACGAAGGCGCTCTTTCAGATCGATCTCGGCAAGCTCACGGCAGACGACGGCAAAAGTTATATTCTCGCCGCCGGCAAAACCTACTCGATTAAGGTCGACGTCTCTGCCGCGACGGGGAACATAGGCTCCGGGAGTTCGCAGTCGCAGACTGACAGCGACGGGATACTCCCGCCCGCGTCGCAATCCTACTCCATGGAGATCGACACGGAGATAACAGGATCTACGATAAAGTCCTCCGCCATGATCGCACTGGACAACAAACCGATTCAAGACGGGACGATCGTGGTATTCTCTCTGCTCGACCGTTTTGGCGGCCCTATGAAGATTCCGGGCACGAGCAGGGATTACTCTGAATGGACTAACGCGGCTTCCGGCAGCGCGAGCGTGAAGGACGGATTCACCAACGTGCCGGCCGGACGCTATGTAGTTTCGGTCTCGTCGCCCGAGTTCAACCTGGTCGCGTATTCTGATCAGGTTGAGATCAGCGGCGGAGGCGGCGGAGGCGGGGGCTGCGACGCCGGATGGGGCGCATTTGCGCTCTTTGCGGCCGGCGCCGCCGTTATCTTCAGGAACAGACGTCGGGAAGACTGATTTACCCCCAGAGGGGCGTCATACGGCGCCCCTCTTCACGTTATTCACTGTAATTTACAAGTATACCCTCGAAGCCAAGCGGCGCGTCCCAGAAAATTTGCATTTTTTCACATTAATAATATAATTCTCCCTATCGATCAGTGAGGAAAAAAAATTCAAACGAGGGGAGGTTAGGAAAACCGAATTATCACGTGTAATATGCGACGGTCATAAGTATAATATACAAAAATTTCAGGGGGTGTGTAAAATGAAAAGAATACTACTGGCGGTACTTGCTTCGACGATATTGTGCGCTTTTTCAACGGCGGGATTTTCGGCGACTTTTATCAACATTGGAACGGGGTCCACGGGGGGGACGTATTATCCGGTCGGTTCGGCGATGGCCGCGATATGGAACAAGGCCATCCCGGACATGAAGGCCGCGTCGCAGTCGACCGGCGGCACGGCTCAGAATCTTCAGCTGCTGGAGAACGGAGAGGCCGAGGTCGCTTTCACGGACGGGCTTTATTATTTTGCCTACAACGGGCTTCAGTCCTTTGAAGGCAAGCCGCAGAAGCATCTTCGCGGCGTTGCGCCGCTCTACCCGGAGCCTATTCAGCTCATGGTGGCGGAGGGAAGCGGGATCAAGAGCCTCAAGGATCTCAAGGGCAAAAGGGTTGGGATAGGCGCCGTGGCCAGCGGAACGGAGAACACGGCCCGGGCTCTGCTCAAGGTGGCGGGGATCGACCCCGACAAGGATATCAGGTCTCAGAATCTGGGCCTGAGCGAGACGGCGAGCGCCCTCGCCGACAAGAACATCGACGCCGGCTTCATGATGGCGGCTATCGGCTCTTCGGCTCTGGTGGAGGTCACGACGATAGGCACGGGTCATCTGATCCCTCTCGAGGACGACGTTATCGCCGCTTTGAACAAGGAGCTGCCCTATTACACGGAGTTCGTGATTCCGGCCAACTCTTACAAAGGGCAGACCGAACCGCTCAAGGTCGCTGCCACGTGGAACACCCTGACGGTACACGAGAAGCTCAGCGCCGACCTGGTTTACCAGATGACGAAAGCCCTGTACGACAACAAACAGGACCTGGTGAATGTGGCCGCGATCATGTCGTTCATGGACGCGGGCGCTGTCGGAGTGATCCAGATACCGCTTCATGCCGGAGCGGAGAGATATTACAAAGAGATCGGCGCGATAAAATAACTATGAGCAAGGACGGCTCGGGCGGCGATATTATCGGACAGGTCTCGCTGGGCGGCGCGGACGTCGGGCGCATTATAGAGAAATACGACGTCGAGAGCAGGTTCCGCCGTCTGTCCGGCTGGCAAGGCAGACTGGCGACGGCGTGGCTATGCGCGATGACTCTGTTCCACCTGTACTCCGCGGGGTTCGCGACCCTGCCGGTTGTGCTCCAGAGATCGGTTCATCTCATGTTCGCGATTGCCGCGGTGTTCATGCTGTATCCGGCGACAAGGCGCTGCTCGAGGACGTCGACCCCATGGTATGACTGGCTGCTTGCCCTGGCCGGCGGCGCTGTGATAGGTTATATCGTGATTTACTTCAACGAAATAGCGAGGAGGGGCGCCGCGCCCCTCCCGCGCGAGATATACCTGGGCGTGGCGGCAATCGTTCTTGTGGTCGAAGGCGGCCGCCGGGTGGTGGGCAACGTCTTGCCGTGTCTCTCCATGTTTTTTCTCGCGTACTGTTATTTCGGCAACTACGCGCCCGGCATGTTCCAGATAAGAGGCTACAGCCTCAGCAGGATAATACAGCACATGTACCTGACGCCGGAGGGCATATTCGGTATAGCGCTCGGAGTGTCGTCCACGTTCGTGATAGTGTTCATAATTTTCGGAGCGTTTCTGTCGGAGAGCGGCGGTGCGAGGTTTTTCAACGAACTCGCTCTGTCGCTCGCCGGCGCAGCCCCCGGCGGCCCCGCTAAGGTCGCCGTGGTCGCGTCGGGGCTGCTCGGCACCATCAACGGTTCATCCGTGGCAAACGTCGCGACGACCGGAACCTTTACGATACCCCTCATGAAAAAAGTGGGTTACGCCCCATACTACGCGGGCGCGGTGGAGGCGTGCGCTTCCACCGGCGGGCAGCTGATGCCTCCCATCATGGGCGCGGGAGCCTTCATCATGAGCGAGTTTCTTGGAATGCCGTACCTGACCATAGCCGCGGCCGCGATCGTTCCGGCGCTGCTTTACTACTCCGCGATATTCATGAACGTTCATATCAGGGCGATGAAATCCGGCCTCAAGGGACTTCCGCGAGAACAGCTTCCTCTCGTTGCGGATGTGCTCAAGCGCGACGGGCACCTCCTCATACCGATAATCATCATAATCGCCACCCTGCTAATGAAATATACGCCGCTGAAAGCCGGTTTCACTGGCATAGTATCCATACTCGTGTTCAGCTCCCTCAGGGCGCACACGAGGATGAACGCGAGGAAGATCGTAAACGCCCTCGCCGAAGGTTCGAGAGGGGCGCTCGGCGTCGCTCTGGCCTGCGCGCTCGTCGGCTTCGTCGTCGGCGCGTCGTCGCTTACCTCGCTCGGCCTCACGATATCGAACAACATTATTGAATTCTCCGGCGGCAAACTCCTCCCCACGCTCTTCATGTCCATGCTGGCGTGTCTCGTTTTGGGGATGGGCCTCCCCACGACTGCTAACTACATAGTTTGCAGCACGATCATCGCGCCGGTCCTGATCGGGATGAAAGTGATCCCGATCGCCGCGCACCTCTTCGTGTTCTATTTCGGCATCATGGCCGATCTGACCCCTCCGGTGTGCCTCGCGGCGTTTACCGGCGCCGGCATCGCCGGCGCAAGCCCTGCAAAGACCGGCATGACCGCGACCCGCATAGCGCTCGCGTCTTATATGCTGCCTTATGTTTTCGTCTATAATCCCATGCTGCTCGCGCAGAACGTCATACCGCTGGAGATGGCCGTCCTCTTCATATCCGCGTTCCTCGGCGTCGTCTCCCTCGCCGCGTCGTTCGAAGGCTGGCTGTTCAGACCGCTCGCCGGATGGGAAAGACTGGTCATCGGCTGCGCCGCCGTCACAGCCATCCATCACGACATACGCCTGAGCGTAGGCAGCTCGCTGTTCCTGGCCGCCGCCGCGGTATTCCTTAAAAAGACTCAGAACAGACGAAACGCTGCCGGTTTGACAACAGACTGAGGGGTAATTGTACGACAGGGATACTTGAAAAATAAGTATCCCTTGACGGCGATCAGTTCCGATAGGCTTTTTCCCTGCGCGCGATCCTTACGACCAGCACCACGAGCACAGCATCATGTATCTCGTAGATTACCCGGTAGTCGCCGACGCGAATGCGGTACTCTTCGCGTCCGGTCAATTTCTTGCAACCGTGCGGGCGCGGGTTGTCGGAGAGCGCTAGCAGGGCATTTATCACGCGGTTATGCGTATTTTGAGGAAGCTCGTTCAGTGCTTTCCTGGCAGA
>JAISQP010000011.1 GCA_031274115.1 Synergistaceae bacterium | reverse complement strand
CATCAGCGTGAAATTTTCCTCGCTGTACAGGGTGTCGAAGGCGTCCCAAAACTTGGCGTCCTCGATGTTTATTTCGTCGATCCCCGCGCGCTTCGGAGAGCCGAAGGTTAATTTCTCGATTAATTCTTCGAGATCTATGTTGCTGCTTTTTTTCACGAATTCCTCATAAGTCACGACGTTGATCCCGGTCGTGTCGTCATTCCGCTCCTCGGCGCTCCGGCACAGGGCCGCCAGGCGTCTGTCGAACGCTATCGCGTTTTCAGCCTCGGCTTGCGCGGACTCCTCTCCCAGTCCGGCGGCGGTGAACAGTTTCGTGAGGTAATCGCGCAGCAGTGGGATCACTCTCTCGCCGTTAGCGTCCCCCGCCTCGTAGTAGCCCGGTTCCGGGATGAAAGTCGAGCCGGCGGCGGCAAAGAGGATATAGCGCTCGTTATACGGGTCTCTGGCGACGTTTATCGCGAAGGGCAGCGAAAAACCGTCCAATATCAACCGGTCGGCGCTCACGGATATGTCCGCCAGGCTCTTCAGGCCGTCAATACGGCGCAAGTCGTTCGACGCAGGGTCAAGCCCGTCTGCGTCGCGTTTTTCCAGGTCCATGAACATATTGTAGTATTTCAGGGAGTTATCGAGCCACGGAATATCCGAATCGATCCCGGATGCGGCAATACTCTCGAAATCGCCCAGCAGTCTGACGCGGATTTCGTCATCCAGCAACGAAAAATTGCTGACCTCAGACCTGTCCTCCGGGATTGTGGTTTTTGACAACCAATCAGCGTTGACGAAAGCATAAAAATCGTTCCTTAGCGCCCCGGCGCCGTCCGAATCGCCGCTGCCGCAGCCGCCTGACATAATCACGAAGCCCAAAGCCAGCGACATCGCGCAGATAATAAACTTCTTTTTTTTCACTGACAACAACCCCTTTAGCTTAACGTTTCGCCGCGTTCATCATGGCATAACTATGATAGCATATAGCGCGCATGACAGCTTACGGGTCAACCGTCGGCCTTGGGATTGCCTCGCTGTTGAAGGTGAAGACTGATTTTTCGCCGTTTTTTTGCTATAATTTCAATATGAGCATGTTTTGTTCAAAGAGATGAGGCGGCCATGAAAAATCCAATAAAATCGATGGAGTGATAACATTGAGGATCAAGACGAAATTGTTGCTGCTGCTTACGTTCGTGTTTGTCGTCATGACTGCGTTGGTTGTCGCTATGTATGTGAAAACTTCGAACGTCACTATGAACATCGCCGACACCGAGGCGGCGGGGACGGTCCAAGACATCGCGAAGGTGGTCGACGCCTATTTCACAGGGCTCGGCAACATCGTCAACAACGCGCGTCCTGGAGTGCTCGCTCTGTTCGATGAGGAGGGTTCGGTCGACAGAAGCAGGCTGGACGCTCTGATGCTCGACTTGACGAAGGCCAATTCGGATGAGCATGTGGCTAATATCTACGTGGGGCTGGCGGTCGACGGGTCGCTTCATATCGGCAGCGATTACGTCCCAGCGCCGGATTACGATTCGAGGAAGCGCCCGTGGTACACCGAAGCCGTCGCGTCGGGAAAGGTGGCCTTGACCGAGCCGTACGTGGACTCCGACACGGGTGGGCTCATTATCTCCACGTCCGTTCCCCTGTACGGCGCATCGAAGGAACTGCTCGGGGTCCTGGCCGCGGACGTATTCTTGGAGACACTGGCGGCAAACGTCAGGGACGCCAGGGTTCTTGGCTCCGGATTCGGGATGCTGCTGACCTCCGACGGCCTCGTGCTCGAACACGAGGAACGCGGCTTCGTCACAAAGGAAAATTTTTCGAAGGTCAGCTCGAACGTGACCCCGGAACTGGCGGCGATAGGCGCGAAGCTGAAGGCTGGCGAGACTGGCTGGGGGGACTACACGATGCGCGGCACGCCCCAGCGGATTTATTACACCACAGGTAAAAGCGGCTACGTGGCGGCGATTGTGTTTCCTCATTCCCAGCTTGACGCGGTGGTGCGGAGCGTCACGATGGTTCAGATTATTGCCGGCGCTATAGCCCTGATACTCGTCGTGACATATATCTTCCTGACGATTCCGGGCATCACGAAACCTCTCTCGGTGGTTCAGGAATCGCTCGAGCACATGGCCTCCTTCGATCTCGCGGCGGACGCCGCGGTGATCGGTATGGAGTCCGCGCTAAGGGAGGGAACGGAGCTCGGGATGATGATAAAATCCCTGCGGCACGTGCGCGGCGCGTTCAACGGAGTTGTTTTGAGGGTCAGGGGCGACGTCGACCGGATGGCGTCCTCCGCGACGGAGCTCGACGGCCTATCGCGAAGCGTAAACGAGAAAATGACGGGCGCTGGTTCCTCCGCGGCGAACGTTACGGAGCTTGCGAAGAACGTCTTGCGAAGGATCGATTCCGCGGCCGGGGCGGTTCGGGAGGTAGCACAGAGCTCCGCGACGGCCGCGGCGTCCGCGACCGAAGGCGCCGAGGCGTCGAGGGAGACGTCGAAACTCAGCGGCGAGGTCTCCCGGATGGTGAACGACTTCGTGGAGGAGCTTCAATCCGTCGAGCGGACATCCTCGGAAAACAGCCGTAACATCACGGAACTCGGGTCCTCAGTCGCCTCGATAACGGATTTTGTCGTCACCATAGGGAACATCGCGAAGCAGACAAACCTCCTGGCGCTGAACGCGGCCATAGAGGCTGCCCGCGCCGGAGACGCCGGCCGAGGGTTCGCCGTTGTGGCGGAGGAGGTCCGCAGTCTGGCGGATGAGTCTGACAAGGCGGCCCGCAAGGTCGCCGAGATGATTGAACGGCTCGAATCCGGGGCAAACGCCGCCATGATTTCCACTCAGAGCACGACGGACGTGATATCCGACGTCATCTCCAAAGCTCTCGAAGCCCAGCAGCGTTTGCAGAAGACATTGACCGAGGAGGAGAAGGTCAACGAGGCTGTAGAATCCATCGCGGCCACCGCGCAGGAGCAAGCTGCATCGAGCCAGGAAATATCCGACTCGACTGAGCAGATTCGCGCGGACATTGGCGACGTGACCCAGGAAATATCGGCCGTCACGAACTCCGCGCAGGAGACCGCGCGGGCGGTTCAGAAAATCTCAGACGAAGCGGCCCGCCTCTCGTCCCTCTCCGCGGAGCTCAAAGAAATCCTGGCGAACTTCAAGACGGAACAAAGGAGTGAAATTTCTCGGCGCGGTTAAGGGGCCGCGTTTTAGCCGTTTTTTTGCTATAGTTTCATTTGCGGTCACCGCCTCTTCGCAGGCGTTCTTTGCTGAATTGCCGCCATACCCTTATCAGTCAGACGGTATTTTTGCAGCTTGCTGTTCGGCTTGTCGGGCACAGTCATTTCGATAAGCCCGCCGATTAGGAGAGGCTCGATATTCCGTTTGAACGCCCTATGATCCCCGTTCATTCCTATTGCGGCAAAGATTTCCCTGCGCGAGAGGCTCTTGTTCCCGAGGACCTTCAGCACCGACGCCGCGATATCGCCGAGCGGTCCGACCCGATGCTCATCTTGGTGCTCGACTTGGCGCCCGACTTTGTGTTTTTCTTGCAACGCAAGCACGTCCGCGATAGCCGTCAGCATAAACTCGATGAACGCGGTCGAATCGCCAGCCCTGTCAGATATTCCAAGCGCGGAATAATACTCTCGCTGCCGATCGAATATAACCGTTTCGGTCGGCAAGCTCGAAAACAGCGAGTCCCACTTCGAGAGGATAACTGTCTGCCACAGCCGTCCCATGCGCCCGTTTCCGTCCATGAACGGATGGATAAACTCAATCTCGTAATGCGCGGTCGTATACGCCCACGCCCTGACTTCTGAACCTGCCCGCGTCATCCACCACGCCATTCATCATCAGTTTGTGCGCTTTCAGAAAATCGGCGGCACTGTACGGCTCGAAATTTTCGAGTCTCGAATACGCCGCGAACGCGTTCTTGACCTCCAGTATTTCACTTGGGCTTCCGATCACGCGCCGCCCGTTTATCACGTCCGTGACCTGCTCGAGCGAGAGAGTGTTGTTCTCGATCG
>JAISQP010000099.1 GCA_031274115.1 Synergistaceae bacterium | reverse complement strand
GAGGCCAGGATACGCTCTTCGGAGTGGAAACCAAATGTGGATTCGAAGGGATACTTGAAGACTATATTCGCTTTAAAACCTGGTCGCTCCTGAAAGTTCGTCTGACTGAGAAGCAGGTTCCTCGTCGCCATCACCAGATCGATTTCCCCGTGTTCGAGCGCTTCGAAGGCGTCTGTGGTATTCGTATATTCCATGATATTGACGTGGTTCGGGAACCATTTTTGAAATATCTCGGCATAGGCCGTATCCACCATAAGACCGACCTTGGCATAAAGTACCTCGTTTATGTCGAGGTTCTTGAATTCAGCGCGCGAGATCAGCGCGTAATAATCGGTCTGATAAGAGGAACCGGGCCACAAAAAACGCCCCTCCCGTTCTTTCGAGCGGATGAGTTCCGTTATAAGCGCCGCCTCGCCGTTTTCCAGCATGACCATAAGCTCGGGCCATTCCTTCGAATCGTTGTGCGCTATCGCGAAAACAAGCCCCGTTAGAACCTCTATCTCGCCGAGCACGTCGAAAGCCACGCCCTGCCACTCGCCCTCCTGATTATTGTAGAAACTGGCCGGGTAGTTATCGTATTCGGCCGCTATCGGAATTGCGATATTGCGCGTTATGTGATCGTTGATATATTTTTTCTCCTCATCGCTCATCTGCATGAAAAGCTTATGACGCCTATAGTCGCGCTGCCCCTGATTGTACAGCCCTATAAGATGCTGTATGGCGCCGTTTTGCAGGGCTTTCTGGACGACGGATATTATGGGTTCGAGTTCGGGGTTTTGAGTCGTGAGGGAAACCGGGCCGTATATCAGCGGGAAAAAGTCCTCCGCGACCACGTCGCCGTATTCATCAAAGGCCGCTTCAGCGGTTCCCTCGTCGAAAAAGGCGTCTATCTCGCCGATTTTGAGCATATTATAGGCTGTTTTATAATCGTCGATGAAGACAGCCTCGAACGGATACGTTTCAAGAGCTTTAACCTGTTCATAAGTCATAACGCCTTCAAGAAAAGCGTAACGCAGCGTCCGGGATTTCGCTATTTCATGCAGCCTTTCGCTGCCAGCGAGGCGCATATATTTAACCGAACGCTCGGCTATGACGTCAGTCATATAATATGTTTTCCGGCGTTCCTCAGTTGCGGTCAGCTCTCCGGTAAAGTCCACCGAGTTTGACTGGAGCCCGTAAATCAAGTCGCCCCACTCGTATATCGCGGGTTCGAAGGATACTCCAAAGAGATCGGTGAGCCAATCGCAGAACAGCGCGGAGAACCCCCCTATTTCTCCGTCCTGATTGTAAAATGTCTCGGTGCTGAGGCTCATTCCGTAGACAAAACCGCTCCGGCGCGTATGTAATTTCTCGATCGCGGATATTTCTTCCTTCGTCACGCCCGGTATGTCCCGGTAAGAGACGTTTGCTCCAAGCCATTCCTGTTTCTGCGGATCAGCGCTCTCACACCTGGACGCGCATAAAAAAATTATTCCGGCTAACAACAAACACGTTGCTTTTTTGATCCTTAGCATCTCTTGATACCCATTTCTTTCTTGATATATTTTGATAGAAATTGTAAGAAGAAATTAATAATCCATACAAAGTTTCTTTTAGGTTTTGAAGTCATATTTTATCATATTTAATCAATTCAGGGGTGCGTTGTCTTTTTGACTGCGGATTGGAGCAAAAATAATCTGTATAATTTCCTTTGCCTCCGCAAAATATCTTATGTATTATGGGGTATAAACTTTAAACACTGGAGGTGGCGTTATGCAAGCGTTTAGAAATATCAGAATTATGGCGAAAATACTTATCTTAACAATAATCATGCTGGTCTTGTTGGGCGTTGTATCCTTAATGGGCTACAACACAAACAGGAACATTCGCAACGCGGCGAATGAACTGTATGAGGACTACGCAAAACCCGCTATGTGGATGCTGGAGGCTAAATCCATCGCGACCCAGAACAGGCGGGTTGTCGCACGCGCTTTAGACACCGACGACGAAGGCAGGGAGACGATTAAGAAAATACTTGCCGATAACGGACAAAAGATAGACGAATACTTAAGTCAATACGAGAAGACCATGGGAATCGACCAGGAGAAGGCGCTTTACGCAAAACTTCTTCAGAGCCGCGAGGAAACCAACGCGAAACGCGCCGAGGTAATCGCCGCCGGAGCGAGCGGGGACCCGGAGCGTATAAAAGAGATGTACGCGCGCATCACTCTGGATGGCGATGTTTCCCTCTCTGAAAACTCTTACGAGGACAACTACACCCAACTCTCAGAGCTGCTCGTAAAAGTTGCCGACGACATAAGCGTCAAGACTGCCGCATCTGCAGCGAGAGCGGAATTTGGAACAGCCCTCATTTCGATTGCCTCTATTTTTATAGGGTTGTTCCTATCGATAATTATCGCCAGGACGATAACTGTTCCTGTCAAGAGGACGGAGGAAAATATTTTTACTTTCTCCCAAGGCGACCTGAACAGCGAATTCGACACGAACGGCAAGGATGAAATAGCCGCGATGGGGCGCAGTCTTCAAAAAATGGCGGACAGTCTCAAGAATATCATCAGTTCAGTCGTAAAGTCGAGTACCGATATCACAGAGACGGCGCAAGATTTCTCGGCGCTCGCGGAGGAGACAAACGCGTCTGTTGAAGAGTTCAGAGCTAACGTTGAGAATATGGGAGCGAGTCTGAACGTCCTCGCTACGACGGGAGAACAGGTAAACGCGTCGGTAGAGGAGGTCGCCGCCGGCGCGCAGGCGACTGCGGAGCGCGGCACGGACATAGCGCGCAAGGTTGACGAGGCCATGACGGCTGGTGGAAATGGGATGAACTCGGTGCACATGGCAGTTTGCGGAATAGATGGAGTGGCAAACAACGCGTCCGAGGCTGCTAAGTCGGTCAAGGAACTCGGCGAAAGGACGAGGCAGATACAGAGTTTTGTCGCTCAGATAGGCGGGATAGCGGATCAGACGAACCTTCTTGCCCTGAACGCAGCAATAGAAGCCGCTCGCGCCGGCGACGCGGGGCGCGGTTTCGCCGTGGTCGCCGAGGAGGTGCGCAAGCTTGCGGAGGACAGCAATTCCGCGGCGAAAAACATAGAAGAACTGGCAAAGACGATAACGAGCGACCTCGATCGCGTAGTGACAATCTCGCTCGACAATGCTAAAGCCTCAGAAGAGGCCAAGAACTTGTCGCGGGACACCGAGGAGATAATCAGCAACATGATCACCTATTTGAAGGAAATAGCTGGAGCTACACAAGATCTGGCGGCAGTCTCGCAGGAACAGGCCGCCTCAAGCGAAGAAATCGCCGAGGCGGTGCAGAATATTGCCGCAAGAGTTGGAAACGCCGCTGCTGCCGGAGACAATATCCGCTCCGGGGTGACCGACGTAGCGGCGGCGGCCGAAAGGATGGCTCAAGGAGCGGAAGGGCTCTCGACTCTTGCTGAGAACATGTATCAGATGCTGCAATTTTTCAAGATCGACGAAAAATCTCAAGCGAGCATACAGGGCAAGCCGAAACTCGCGCTAAAGGGCTGACGAACTTTCCCGCAATTATTTTCGCGCCGGCGCTATAACGAAGAGGGGTTTCTTTTAAAAGAGACCCCTCTTATCCTTTGACGATCCATTCCCTGTGTTCCGTCGCTCTGGCTATTATCTCGCCGCGGTCGAGTGTGAGAAATTCGCCGTCTTTATACAGCGTCTTTCCCGATACAATAGTGGCTCTTACGTCGCGCGACGAGCCCGAGTAGACGAGGAACTCCGGAAGGTTGGACTCGTTCGCGCCAACGTAGCCCGGCCCTGAAATATCGACTAGCGCCAGGTCGGCCTGCCAGCCTTTTTTTATCAATCCGACTCTCTCGAACCCCATGCCCGACGCGCCAGCGAGAGTCGCCATCCTCAGGACCTCGCGGGCCGAGACAAGGGTGGGGTCTTTATGATACCCCTTGTGCATCAGCGCCGCGGCCCTCATCTCGTCCCACATGTCCAGCCTGTTGTTGCTCGCAGCGCCGTCTGAGCCAAGCGCCGCGTTGACCCCTTTAGTAGCCAGCATCTCCTTCAGCGGCGCGTAGCCGCTGCCGAGCTTGAGGTTGCTCTTCGGGTTGTGAACGAGAGTGACGTTGTCGCGATTGACCCGGCCCAGTTCCTCCACGGGATGCCAGACACAGTGAGCGAGAAGAAGTTTAGGGACAAAGAGCAGGCCGGTCTGCTCGAGATAATCCGAGGGAGAGATTTTATACTCGTTCCTGAACGTCTCGAGCTCGCCTTCCGTCTCGAGCCAATGAAAGTGAACGCCGAGTTTATTGTCCGCGGCTATCTGAGCGATGCGTTCCAACGAATGGCGAGGGACGGTATATGGAGCGTGAGGACCGAGCATTACGACTATTCTTCCCTCACGGCCGTGAAACTCCTCCGCCAGAGCCAGGTTCTCGTTCACCTTTTGCATGTCGTCTCCGGTGAGGCCGCGGCACAGAGCGGCCCTCGCGCCGGAGGCGAGCGTCACGGCCGCCACCTCCCGCATGAAGTAGTACATATCGGAGAAGCAGGTGACGCCGCCCGATATCATCTCCAGGAGGGCAAGCTCGGCCCCGGAGCGTATATGCTGAGGGAGGAGGCGCTCTTCGACCGGAAATATCCTGGTCGTGAGCCATTCCATCAGGGGCAGTTCCTCGGCGAGCCCGCGCAGGAGCGTCATAGAGACGTGGGTGTGCGAGTTCACGAGACCGGGAATCGCCGCTGTCCTGCCCTTTCCGTCGAACAGGACGTCTCCTTTTATACTCTTGGCCGGTCGTATATCCGAGATATTCCCCTCGCCGTCAATCGCGATATCGCAGCGCTCCGCGTCGGACCTGGCGCTGTCCCACGCGAGTACGTCCCTTATGACGGACATTTCAGGACCTCCAATCGTTCAGGTAATTCTCCTGCTCCGGCGTCAGCTTTTCAAGCTTCAGGCCGAGCGACTCCACCTTGTAGTTCGCGACGATGTCGTCGATAAACTCCGGCACCGGCTGCAACCCCTCTTTCAACTCGCCGCCCTTCGCGATGTAGAGCGCTGAGAGGAGTTGAGTCGCAAAGCTCGTGTCCATTATCTCGATCGGGTGCCCGTCCCCGGAGGCGAGGTTCACGAGACGCCCCTCGGCAAGCAGATGCAATCTCCTGCCGTCGGCCAATTCATACGTGCGGATGTTCTGCCTCGAGTCATACGTCCTCGCCGACAGATTCTCCAGGTCCGGGATCCACACCTCGACGTCGAAATGCCCGGCGTTGGAGAGCAGGACTCCGTCCTTCATATTCTCGAAGTGCTCCTTGCGAATCACCTGTGTATTGCCGGTCACGGTGACAAAGATATCCCCGACAGCTGAAGCCTGCGCTATGTCCATCACCCGGTATCCGTCCATGTGAGCCTCGAGCGCCCTGTGCGCGTTTATCTCCGCCACTACGACGTTCGCTCCAAGACCTTCGGCCCTGCGCGCCACCCCTTTGCCGCACCAGCCGTAACCGACAACCACGACGGTCCTGCCGGCCACGACGCAGTTTGTAGAGCGCATGATCGCGTCCCATACGGACTGTCCTGGACCGTAACGGTTGTCGAAAAGATACTTGCTCAGGGCGTCGTTCACGGCAAGCATCGGAAATTTAAGAAGCCCCTCGGCATCCATGGCGCGGAGGCGCTTTATCCCGGTGGTCGTCTCCTCGCATCCTCCAATGATATCTGCCGCCAGCTCGGGGTATCTCTCATGAATCAGAGCCACAGTGTCCGCTCCGTCGTCTATCAGCACATCAGGCGCCCATGCGAGCATTCTGCTTAAATTGTCCTCGTACTCCCTCGCGCTCATGCCGTGCCAGCTGAACACATGAACCCCATACTCCGCCAGGGCGGAGCAGATCGAGTC
>JAISQP010000093.1 GCA_031274115.1 Synergistaceae bacterium | reverse complement strand
GAGCCCACTGTGGCCCTGCCTCACCTGCCGGGCAACGCGAAGCTCGCCAGAGAGTGCTCCGGCATCGAGATCGACCAGGTCTTCATAGGAAGCTGCACAAACGGACGCTTGCGCGACATTGAGCTGGCGGCTTCGGCCCTCGAGGGCAGGACGGTGCGCGATGGCGTCAGGCTCATGGTGATACCGGCTTCGTACGAGGTTTATAACGAGGCCCTCGACCGCGGGTGGATCAAGATTTTCACCGAGGCCGGGGCGTCTGTCTGCACTCCCTCCTGCGGCCCCTGCATGGGAGGACACCTTGGCATATTGGCGGAGGGCGAGCGCTGCGTCTCGACGAGCAATCGGAACTTCGTAGGCCGAATGGGACATCCGAAGAGCGAGATAATACTCGCGGGCCCCCTAGTGGCGGCCGCGAGCGCTTTGACGGGGAGAGTGACGGACCCGAGAGAGATATTTGGAGAGAGGAGGCCAGGCCAATGAGCGTCAGTGACGGAAAGATCGCCGGAAACGCGTGGGTCTACGGGGATAACGTCGACACCGACGTTATCATTCCGGCAAGGTACCTCACCACCAGCTCCCCCGAGCTTCTGGCCCCGCACTGCATGGAGGATATAGACGCGTCCTTCGCCGGCGCGGTTAAAGCCGGAGACGTCATAGTCGCCGGGAGCAACTTCGGCTGCGGATCGAGCCGCGAGCACGCGCCGATCGCCATCAAGGCTTCGGGCGTTGCCTGCATCGTCGCCGGTTCTTTCGCGAGAATCTTCTTCAGGAACGCGATCAACATCGGTCTGCCCATACTCGAATGTCCGGAGATCGAGGCGTCAAAGGGCGACCTGCTCGAAATCGACCTCAAATCCGGACGCATAGAGAACAGGACTGCCGGCCGGACATACGAGTCGCGCCCGATACCGGTCTTTTTGCGGTCTCTTTTCGCGGCCGGAGGGCTCGCTCAATACGTCAAAAATCGTCTGGAGGCGTCGTCATGAGCAAAGATCCGGCACTGAAAAAAAAGTTCAGCGTAGCGGTAATTCCCGGCGACGGAATAGGTCCTGAGGTCATTGCGGAGACGAGGAAGATTGTCGATGTCGCCGGACGTCTCGACGGCGCTTCGTTCGAGTGGGTCGAGTATCCATTTGGGGCGTCGCGTTATATCGAGACCGGGGAGATATTGCCCGGATCTGCGATCGCCGAGTTGGGCAGACATTCGGCTATGCTGCTCGGCGCGATCGGCCGCCCGGACGTGAAGCCAGGCATACTCGAGCGCGGCATCCTGCTGACTCTCAGGTTCGTATTCGACCAGTACGTCAATCTTCGTCCGGCCATGTCGCTGCCGAACGTGCCGACGCCCGTTCCGCTAAATGGGGAGAAGATGAACTCCGTGGTGATCCGCGAGAACACGGAGGACCTGTACATGGGGCTCGGCGGCGTGACGCGCGACGGCAGGCTCGAGACGATTCTCGACCTCGAGCGCGGTTCATACGTCTTGAAAGGAAAGATGGAGCTGTCGATGTCGCAGAAGTTCCCATTCGCGGCTCAAGTCGCCCTGAATACCGAGCCGGGAGTTTCCCGAATAACGCGTTACGCGTGTGAAACGGCAAAAAAACGCGGTGAAAAGCGAGTGACCATCGTGACAAAATCAAACGCCGCCCCTGCCCTCTACGGATTCTTCGAGGATGTCGCACGAGGCGTAATCGAGTCCGAGTATCCCGATATCGCAAGCGATATCGTCAACGTCGACGCCCTTTGTTATCACCTCGTGCGAAGGCCGTGCGCGTATGGAGTCCTGCTCTGCCCGAACCTGTTCGGCGACATAGTGAGCGACCTCCAGGCCGGGCTTGCCGGAGGACTCGGCACGGCGGCGGGGGGCAACATCGGGGACGGCCTTTCGATGTTCGAACCGGTTCACGGCTCGGCGCCCGACATCGCCGGGACCGGCAGGGCAAACCCGATAGCGGCGATTCTCTCGGGGGCGATGATGCTGAGACATCTCAACCTCGAAAAATCCGCCTCCGCTATAGAGCGCGCCGCTTCAGAGTATCTGGAGTCCTCGGAGAAGCGCCGCCTGCCGTTCGAATTCTCCGGCGGCGCAGCCTGCTCCGAGGTAGGCGACGCAATAGCGAAAAGAATATAAAAAGATACAGTCTCGCGCGGCGGCGATTCAGCGCTTGAGACCCTCTTTGAGGAGTGAGATAGATGGAACTGACAGGCGCTCAGATAATGGTGAAGTCCCTCGAAGACGAGGGAGTGGAGACTGTCTTCGGCATACCTGGCGGTATGGTCATACCCCTTTACGACGCATTGTACGATTCTTCGATAACGCAGATTCTCGTAAGGCATGAGCAGGCCGCGGCGCACGCTGCGGACGGTTACTCCCGCGCTGGGGACAAAGTAGGAGTCTGCATCGCGACGTCGGGGCCCGGCGCTACGAACCTCGTCACGGGGATAGCGACGGCTTATATGGATTCCTCCCCGATGGTGGCGATTACGGGTCAGGTGGCGACCGGATCGATCGGCACGGACGCCTTCCAGGAGGCGCATATTCTCGGGATCTCGCTGCCTATCGTAAAGCACAGTATGCAGATTAGATCTCCTGACGAGATTACACAGACGCTCCGCGACGCTATGTTTATCGCCTCTACCGGGCGGCCTGGGCCGGTTGTGGTGGATTTCCCGTCGGACATACAGCGTGGGAAGGGCGTTTACTCCCGTCCGTCCGGTCTGAGTTTCCCCGGATACAGCGCCGAGCTTCAGGAGAACCTGGAGAAGCTCGATGAGGCGGCGGCGATGATACGGAGCGCGGAGAGACCTGTAGTCATCGCCGGAAACGGCGTAAACATCTCGCGCGCGTTCGGGCAGCTCAAGAACTTCTGTGAGAAGCTGGAGCTTCCCGTCGCGACGTCGCTCTTGGGGAAGGGAAGCATAGCGGGAGACCACCCCAACTCGATCGGCATGGTTGGAATGCACGGAAACGCGGTTGTAAATCGGGCGCTGGACAAGGCCGACATAGTGGTGATCGTCGGTTCGCGGCTCAGCGACCGCAGCACCGGAAAACAGGTCGCCTTCGCGCGTCAGGCGAGGGTAATACACATAGACCTCGACGCGGCCGAGATACACAAGAGCATAGACGCCGACCTCTGGCTCATCGGGGACGCCGGGAAGATCATGGATCTGCTTACGGAGAAAGCGTCCGGCCGGAATTTCAAATCCCGGGCCGCGTGGATGGAGGAACTGCGAAGGATGGAGGCGGACGAGCCTCTCGGACGCAGGGCAGAGAAAAAAGACTGCGTTTACCCGTGGCAGGTGATAGACGCGCTCGATGACGTCGTAAAGGGCGAAGCGATCGTCACTACAGAGGTCGGACAGCATCAGATGTGGACCGCTCTTTATCACAGGGCGACGCATCCGAGGCGTTTTTTGACCTCCGGCGGGCTGGGCACGATGGGGTTCGGGCTGCCCGCGTCGATAGGCGCTCACTTCGCGCGCCCGGACCTCCCGATCTTCTGCATAGCGGGCGACGGTAGCGCGATGATGAACATCCAGGAGCTCGACACCTACGCGCGTTACTCGCTTCCCGTAAAAGTCCTGCTTTTCGACAACAACTGCCTTGGCATGGTCAGGCAGTGGCAGCAGCTCTTCTACGACGAGCGCTTCTCCAACACCATATACTCGCGCCGCCCTGACTATGTGAAAATAGCGCAGGGTATGGGCGTAGAGGCTTTCACCGCGGACGACCCGGCGAATCTTCGCCGCTCCATCGAGCGCGCCGTCGGAACACCGGGACCCGTTCTGATTCACATACCGATACCGCAGGACGAAAACGTCTTCCCGATGGTGCCGGCCGGAGCGTCGCTGAGCGAGATGCTCCTTGCAGGGATATAGCGTTTCAACGCGCAACGTTGGTTAACTGTAAATCAACACACAGAAGGCGTGTTGATTTACAGTTAATTACCTGTCTGTTGTGGTTTCGTCATGCCCGTTCGCCGTATTTTGCCGGTATGCGGGCCGGTTTTGCGGAACGCCTAGCTCCGCTTCGAAGACCAAATCGTCCCCTATCAAAAATCTTTGCTTGTCCGCAAGAAGTTCCCTGCCTTCGACCTTGACCCTGCTGCCGGATGCTGTCAATAAAAACGTGCCGTTCGAAGAGCCGAGGTCTTCG
>JAISQP010000030.1 GCA_031274115.1 Synergistaceae bacterium | reverse complement strand
ATGAAGTGATCAGTTTTGTCAGCTATCCCTACACACAACATTTATTGCCCGCAATAATTTTGCGGGCCAGTTACGAGGTAGGATTTATCGGGATCAGCGAGCCGTTATTTTTTCTTCTTCTTCGACAGTGCTGTTTTGACCGCTTCTTTCAGATCTTTGCCAGCACGAAATACCGGCACGGTCTTAGCGGGGATGTCGATAACCTCTTTCGCGTTACGCGGGTTGCGGCCTTTTCTCGCAGCTCGCTGCTGAATCTCGAATGTGCCAAAGCCTACTGCCTGGACCTTTTCGCCTTTTGCGAGGCTGGAATGGATCGCCTGGAAAACGGCGTCGACAATCACCGACGCCTTTGCCTTTGTCAGACCTTCAACCGCATTTGCCACTTCGCCCGCTAATTCAGCCTTTGTCACTATTACGCGCCTCCTTCGTTTTTTCGTTGAATTATTCAACGCGAAAGTTATTTTATCATCAAAATCGAACCTTAAATACTTCCCTGAAGTCGCCTGCTTTTATTGCTCCTCGATCTTCGTCTCGCCGTCGCGGATCACTCTTATGAACGCTTCAAGGATCAATGGGTATCGAGGGCCGGCGCGAAGGGTGAAATCTCCCTTTATCACCGCCACTCTGCCCTCTTCTATCGCTTTTATATAGGGGATGGGTCGCCATTGGCCGATAATTTCGTCTATTGGCTTGTCTTTGCCGCCGTGGGCGCCGATCAGGTCGATGATTACATCAGGATTGAGGCTGATGAGGCCCTCTTGGGACAACTGCGCGTAAGGGACATCCTGCGCCAGCACGTTCACGCCGCCAGACTCCCTGACGAGTTCGTCGTAAAAAGATTTCAGGCCGGCGGCGTATATCTTTTTGAGGTTGTCTTCCGATGGGTCCCTGCCGACGACCACGAGGACGCGGGGAACGAAGCCGTTATCGGCGGACCGGGCGGACTCGGACAGGACGCGGACGGATTCCTGAAGCTCGTTTATTTCCTTTTCGGCGGTATCCGGGATGCCGCAGACCTGCCCCACATCCCGTATCGAGTCGCATATCTGCTTGAAATCGTCCTGATAGACTATGACCGTTTCAAATCCCATCGACTTGACCTTGGGATCGAGGTGCTCGTTCATGTTGGAGAGCAGCACCAGGTCCGGCGACATGATCGTAATGGCTTCGAGGCTGAGGTTCATCATGTCTCCGATAACCGGTTTGCTCCGCGCCTCGGGTGGCCAGTTGCAGTATTTCGTCACGCCGATAACGCGGTCTCCCAGCCCGAGGGAAAATATGATCTCCGTACCCGCCGGGGTCAAAGACAGGATTCGCTCCGGCGATTTTTGCGAGCCCGCGGCGGATCCGTCAGCGCACATCAAGGCGGTCATGAGTATCGTAAATAGAGCGACTGTGATTTTTTTCAGTCTTTTCGTGTTTTTCAAGTTATCGCCTCCCGCCACGATAATCCCGACCTGCTTTTACCGCCTCACACGGCACACACAGGGGAAAGGTTTTCAGCCCCTTGTTTTCCTTGTCCCTGCGCGCCCTTTTGGTTCTCGCGGCGGTTCAAAAACAGTTCCAGCTTCATGCGGGTGTCGGCTATTTCCTCGGCGGAGGCGTCGCGCGCTTTCATCCGCTCGATTACCCTCTCCGAAACTTTCCTGTATCTCTCGAATATCGCGTCGGAAAACCTGCGGCGGGCCTCAGTGAAGAAGACTGATCTCGCGTCGTCTTCCTCGCCCTTGCGCTTCTCTTCCGTCCAACGGCCCATGTTGTTCACGTAATGAGGCTTCGTCATGCGGTTGTTATATATCTTGATGAGGTCGGGTATCCCGTTCCTTTCAAGATAATTCAGGACGTGAGGCATAAAAAGATGCGACTCGCACTGACGGTCCGCCGTTCCCTTCCACATAGTTCCGGTCAGCGCAAGCCCCCGTTCGCAGCTTTCCAGGATTTCAGCCCTGCCTATGACGCCGTGCACCGCGGCTGCCAGGACCATTACGCGGTACTCTTGATGCTTGCGAATCTGCTCTATCACAGAGGCAATATTCTCCCATCCGCGCATGGGGTCGTAGTAAACGATGTTGCGGCGGCCTCCCAGGGCGGAGGCTAGCATTTTAAAGCCGCAGGCGCGGACTTCCTTGCCGATGATATTTTCGAGCCTGACGCCGTTTGAAAGGAGCGCGGCCAGCGCGAGGGGGTGCTCATACCGGAGATCCTCGCCGTTAATCACCACGGGGCGTTTTTCACCAAAATACTCCTTCCGGGCAACACTGAAAAGCTGAGCCTGTCTCAGCCCTACAGAGCCGCCGATTATCACGGCGAGGGGCCGCGCGTCCTTTCGGGTGTCGCCCATCTCCCCCTCGATGAGGACGTTTAGTGGGAATTTCTCTCTTTCCGTCTTATTGACGTTTATTTGCCCCAGCCCTTCCAGTCTTTCCCGGATGAGCGGGGCGTAATTCTCCACGCAACGCGCCATGACTTCTTTATCGCACAAATGGACATGATATCGCGCGATCCTGAGTTCGCCGTGCAGTTTTCTTATCGCATCGGCTTTTTGGTATTTTTCTTTGTCCGGCGTTTCATAGAGTTCGAGTTCAGCGCGGCGCAGATCGTTTACGCTAAATGCGAACATCAGACCGAGGCAATGTCTGGCGTCCTGCATAAGAAAAAAATCATCCAACTGGATCATGTTCTCACACTCCGAAGCGAAAATTTTAAATTTAAAGCTCTTACGGGACCCGTACAACACTTTCGGCTTTGCACTGCCTGTCGCCCTTGTTCCGGCGCCTCGTTTCGAGACGGTTCAGCATGGTCAGCTCCGTAAGTACGTGTTTTTTTAAGGCCGCCTTCGTGATAGGGACGCCCTTTTCCGCGGCGATGTCATAAATTTCCTCGGCCAGGTCGTCTTTCGCGAAGCCATCCGGGCAATTGAAGTTCTCCTCCACGTACCGGCAGTGCAGGGTCTTTGTGTCCAGTATCACCTGGCGCCTGTGCTCATAGCTGAGCTGCGTCCATTTTGGGTATATCAGCGTCTGCGAGTTTTTCTCCGACAATTCCATCACCGCCGTATGTGGTTAATAACTGACTCAAAAAAGAGCGGCCGGCCTTTGATCGCTGACCGGCCGCTCCGGGTCGGGGGGTTATCCCCGACCTATGAGAGGAGCTGTTGTTCACCCGTCCGCTGGAGGGCGGGCAAAGCGTAATTAGCGATTAGATACGCTTTTTCCTGAGCGCGAGCGAGCAGATAGCGAGCGCCGCTAAACCGAACCCGCCGCCAGCGTCACAACCGCCGCCGCCGCCCGATTGATCGGATATATTTTTTTCGCCGTTTGAGTTGGAGTTATTAACTTCCTTTGTCACGGCGAGGGCTAAGGGATCGATTATGGTTCCTGTGGTCCTGTCCAGGTCGTATTGGCTGTCGTCCTCTATCGCCACGCTCATGAAATAGTGCTGGCCGGCGACGGCTTTCTCGGAGGACCGCTTCGCGTTTCCGAATCCGTCAGTCCAGACGTAGGCGCCGGATGTCAATTTTTCGCTTGACGTAACCATATCCAACGCTCCGGCAGTTCCATTCCGCTTCATCTTGAGGACGGCTATGGCGCCGAGCGTTTCGCCATCGTATCTGTCGAGGCGCACGCTGAGCGTGACCACCGCCGTCCCGTTCTCGGTAACGCCGGTGCGGAACACGGGGAGCGGCGTTATGGGTTTTTCTGTGTCTATAGAGGCGTCGGCCGAACCGTTCAAGCCGGAGATGAAGGCGCTCTCGCTGAATGTGACCGCGCCGGCGGCGTTTGTCGTTACGGAGTTTCCATACCCAAGGGCTTCCAACACGGAAGCTTGTACAGCGCGCGTCCCGCTTCCAGCTTCTGTGCCGGATGGGGGGATAAAAGCGGGAGCGCCTATTATCTCCGCCGCCGCTCCTGTGTCAGAGCCGGAGCCCGAGTCGGAGTCCGAGCCAGAGTCGGCGTCGGAATCAGCGTCTGTATCATCTCCGGGCGTTGCGCCGTCGTCCGGCGTAACGGGGTTTTCGCCCGGCGTGTCCGGCGTGTTTGGTGTATTCGGGGTGTCCGGCGTGTTGGGCGTATTAGGCGTATCGGGCGTGACCGGATCGACAGGCGTGGAGGCGTTCAGCGCGGTTAGGGCGGCGGTTATCTCGGCCGCCGTGCTGTTCAGTCTGCTCAGTACAGCCATGGCGCTTGTGTACGCGCTGCCGTAGGACGACTTATTCCCCGCCGCGTTTATCTCCGCTATCTTCCAGATCAGCGCGTCCCTGCTGGGCTTTGTGCTCGGGACCGGATCGGTGGAGAAATCCCAATCCCAGATGTCAGTGCCGAGATCCAATCCCCATTCTCTTGAGTACTGCCAGCGCATAACGGCGCCGTTATTCAAGGTATGAACCCCGCCCGAAGTCTTGATGAACGTATTGTTGACCGTTATCATCCATCCGTTCATGCCGTCGTCTCTGAGGCCGGCGATGTTATTGATATAAAAATATGCCGATGTCGGGCCACCCGCGTAATTGACGGTGAGGCCTCTCGACGACAGCAGGTTGACCGTCGCCTGCGCCGCCGTCGTTTTACCGTCCGGCAGCGTATACAGCACCGGTTCCACCAGGAACCCCCCGTCCACGGTCAGCTTCTCCACCGTGACGGCCACCTGCGCCGCGTTTGCCGGGACGAGCGTCAGCGCGGCAGCGAGCAGGGCCAGAAACATCACGGCTATCAGGCGCGAAATTTTAACAGCTTTTACCCGCTTTACGTTTTTTTTCATCTCAAAAACCCCCTCCGATTTTTCTTTGCCGCCAACGCTTTAGCCGATGCCGCGGCAAGCGCGATAATCCCCGCGAAGGCTGGCGCTCCGGCGGCGCAACCGCCGCCGCCAGATGTCCCGTCGCTCTTCTCAGACTGCCGGGACAGGGCAATGTCAGGCATGGAAGAGTAGACGCCCTTCACGTTTACAGCCCTGAAATTGGGGTAAACGGGCTCATGCCCTATCCGCGTCCTGTGGCTGCCCAGCGGGTCGCCCAGGTGATCGCAGACAATGACGCCGTTCTTCAGCTCCGCGTTGCCGGACGCCGGGACCGTGACGGTTATCCTGTTCTCTTCTGA